>DRHS01000195.1 GCA_011053095.1 Bacteroides sp. | reverse complement strand
TTGCAATGCTGAGGTATTCATAACAAGCTTCGTCATTTTGGAAACACTTATGGAATTCTATTGCATTCACTCCGTGAAAATTTAGACCCTTGTACATGATACAAGGGTAGGAATTTATGGGATGTCTAAGCGCCTATACCTATAATTTAAATTGCTTGCCAGCCATCTTTCAACTGTTGCAAGGTCTGTGCTCTTCCGTTTTGCATAATCTTTGGCCTGGTCTTTCCCAATTTTTCCGACGAAGAAGTATCTGGATTCAGGATTTGCAAATATCAGACCGCTTACTGAGGCTGCGGGGAACATAGAGTGGCTTTCGGTCAGTGTTATGCCTGTATTTTCGGGTACATTGAGCAGGTTGAAAATGGTTTCTTTTTCCGTATGGTCTGGGCAGGCAGGGTATCCATGCGCGGGACGTATCCCCTTATAATCTTCTAAAATGAGGTCTTCAAGTGAGAGATTCTCATCAGGTACATATCCCCATAATTCACGTCTTACTTTTTCATGTAGTACCTCGGTGAATGCTTCGGCGAGCCGGTCGGCCAATGCCTTAAGCATAATACTGCTGTAATCATCATGGTCTTCCTGGAATTTATTAATCTGCTCCTCGATTCCGAGTCCCGCAGTAACAGCAAAAACACCCAGGTAGTCTATCCTGCCGCTGTCTTTAGGTGCAAGAAAATCAGACAGACATAGATTTGCTGCCCCCTTGTCTTTTTTTGCCTGAGATCTGAGGTTTACAAACCGGGTAAGCACCTCTGTGCGGTCTTCATCGGAGTATACTTCAATGTCATCACCAACTGCATTTGCCGGGAAGAATCCAACCACTCCCCTGGCTTTAAGAGTCTGGTTTTTTTCAATATCATCAAGCATACGGAGGGCATCGTCATAAAGCTTTCTGGCCTCTTCACCCTGTTTGGGATCATCCAGTACATCCGGCCATTTCCCTCGTAATTGCCAGACAAGGAAGAAAAAGATCCAGCTGATATACTCCCTGATTTCCCCTATTGGAAAATCCTCAAAAACTCTGATTCCCATTTGGGTGGGTTTGTAGATGGGGGATGTGGACCAGTCAATTTTTAGTGCGTTCTTCCGTGCATCTTCCAGGGTAAGATATTCAACCTGGCTTCCGGCTCCCTTATAGGTTTCCCTCAAATCCTCGTATTCCTGCCTGATTTGCTCAATAAAGCTTTGATGCTTATTTTGGGAGAGCAATTGAGATGCTACTGAAACACTTCGCGAAGCATCCTTTACATGGATAACAGGTTGAGAATAGTTTTCTTCAATTTTCACCGCCGTATGGATCTTCGATGTTGTAGCACCTCCGATCAAAAGCGGAATATCGAGTTCCCTGCGCTCCATCTCCTTTGCAACGTGGACCATCTCCTCAAGTGAGGGGGTTATCAGTCCGCTTAATCCCAATATGTCCGCTTTTTCATCGATGACAGCCTGGATTATTTTATCGGCAGGGACCATGACCCCAAGGTCAATAATCTCGTAATTATTACATGCCAGCACTACACCAACTATGTTTTTTCCAATGTCATGGACATCTCCTTTCACCGTGGCCATGACTATCTTTCCCGCGGTGCTGCGGTCGCCTGAAATCTCGCGTTCTTCCTCAATGTAGGGCAGGAGGGCAGCCACACCTTTTTTCATCACCCTTGCGGATTTAACAACCTGGGGCAGGAACATCTTTCCTTCCTGGAAGAGGTCGCCGACCACATTCATGCCATCCATAAGGGGACCTTCAATGACTTCAAGGGTTGCGGCATAATCACTCCTTGCCTCGAGAACATCTTCTTCGATATGGTCTGCAATTCCTTTTACGAGTGAATGTTTGAGTCTTTCCTGTACGGAAGTTTCTCTCCAGACATCCTTCTTGACTTCCTGTTTGTCCTTTTGCTGGATAGTTTCTGCGTGGGTGATCAGTCTTTCTGTGGCATCGGGTCTCCGGTTAAGAACCACATCTTCACATAGTTCCAGTAGGTCGCCAGGTATTTCATCATAGACCTGAAGCATTCCCGGGTTAACAATTCCCATGTCCATGCCCGCCTTAATGGCATGATAAAGGAAAACTGAATGCATGGCTTCACGGACTGTATCATTTCCCCGGAAGGAAAAGGACAGGTTACTTACACCTCCGCTCACTTTTGCCATGGGAAGATTTTCCTTGATCCATCTTACAGTATTAATATAGTCTACCGCATAATTATCATGTTCTTCTATGCCGGTTGCAACCGTCAGTATATTGGGATCAAAAATGATGTCTTCGGCCGGGAAACCCACTTCGGTGGTCAGGATCCTGTATGCCCTTTCACAGATCTCGGATTTGCGTTCAGCGGTCACTGCCTGTCCCTCTTCATCAAAAGCCATAACGATAGTAGCTGCTCCGTAATCTCTGATTTTAGTTGCCTGCTCTTTGAATATTTCTTCGCCTTCCTTGAGGCTGATGGAATTGACAATTGCCCTTCCCTGCAGGCATTTCAAACCTGCTTCTAATACTGTCCACTTACTCGAATCGATCATGATGGGCAGCTTAGCTATGTCCGGTTCAGACATGAGGAGATTGAGGAAATTGCTCATTTCTTTTTCGGCGTCGAGCATGGCATCGTCCATGTTCACATCGATGATTTGCGCTCCACCTTCAACCTGGTCTCTTGCAATTGAAAGAGCTTCTTCGTATTTGCCCTCTCTAATCAGTCGGGCGAATTTTCTTGAACCACTTACATTGGTACGTTCACCAATATTAATGAAATTACTTCCCGGGAATAGGGTAAGTGCTTCCATTCCACTAAGTTTCAGTCCCCGATTCTCCTCCGGCGGTCTCCTCCCTTCAGCCTTGTCTGCAACTTTCCGAAACTCCCTGATATGTTCCGGTGTTGTACCGCAGCAACCTCCAATAATATTTACGAACCCATTGTCAGTAAAATCATTAAGGTACCTGGCCATTTCTTCAGGTCCCTGGTCATATTCCCCAAACTGGTTCGGGAGTCCGGCGTTAGGATAAACACTTACAAAATGATGTGTCTTTTTTGCGAGTTCCTGCAGGTAGGGCCTCATCTCAACGGCACCCAGACTGCAATTCAGTCCCAGTGCAAGCACATCGATGTGACTTACCGAATGAATAAAGGCTTCGAGGGTCTGTCCGGAGAGGGTCCGTCCGCTGGCATCGGTTATCGTTCCTGATATAATTACCGGAATCGGATTGTCAGTTTCCCTGAACAGGTTTTCAAGAGCGAAAATTGCGGCTTTTGCATTCAGGGTATCAAAAATGGTCTCCACAGCCAGGATATCACAACCTCCGTCTATGAGTCCCCTGGCCTGCTCCCGGTATGCTTCTGCAAGATCATCGAAGGTGACTGCCCGGTAACCGGGATTATTGACATCGGGTGAAAGAGAACCTGTTTTATTTGTAGGTCCGATTGCCCCGGCGACATATCTCGGGCGGGAAGGATCCAGATTTGTATATTTATCTGCAGCCTTTCTTGCAAGTTTTGCGGCGCTCAGGTTTATTTCATAAACGTGGCTTTCAAGATGATAATCGGCTTGTGAAAAATGGTTGGCGTTAAATGTATTTGTCTCAATAATGTCTGCACCTGCTTCCAGATATTTCTCATGGATCTCTGTAATTATTTCAGGTTTTGTGATTGACAGCAGGTCATTATTTCCTTTGAGGTCATGACGGAAATTTGCAAAACGTTCACCACGGAAATCAGCTTCGGTGAGTCCGTAATCCTGTATGAGTGAGCCCATAGCTCCGTCCATCACAAGAACTTTTGATTCAAGTGTCTTATAAATCTCGTTGTTCTTCAGCGAATGTGCTTGTTTTGTCATGTTAATGCTAATAAGTATTTAAATTATAATCCCCTTGAAGGGCCAGGTATTAGCACCTTTTCCCGTATTTTCGGGAGGTTGCTAGAGGTTCTCAGAGCCTGTTCTCTCCCCTCTTCTGTATAACTCAAACACTCCATATCTAACGGAGGGCGGAGTCAGCCGACAAAGTTAGTAATATTTAGAATCATTCCAAATCACATTCTGCACCTCTGATCATACCCGCATTCCCATGAGGATAATGTCGTCTACCTGCTGGAATCCTTTCATCCATTGCTGCAGGTTCTGGTACAAGATCTCCTTTTGTTTAGGCATTGGCTGATTATGGACTTCACAGATCAATAATTTCAATGATTTCGAAAGAAACTTTTTGCCTTTCGGTCCACCAATCTGATCCTGGATTCCGTCGGAGAATATATAGATGCAGTCTCCTGGCTGAACCTTTATATTATGATTTTTGAACTCAGATTCTTCCCCTCCATGTATACCTATTGGCATCCGGTCTGCCTTATATTCAGTTAGTTCCCCATTTCGGATCAGGTAAAGCGGGTTGTAAGCACCCGCATATTGAAGTGTCATTTTTTCCCGATCGAAAATACATAAGGCTATGTCCATTCCATCTTTTGATTCACCTTCCTCTGACTGAGAGAGGGTTTCCTTTACGCTTGTCCTCAGGTCATCAAGCATTCGCGCGGCGTTCAGTCTTTTAGTTTTACTTACGATCTCATTAAGGAATGAAACACCGAGCATACTCATAAACGCACCGGGTACTCCATGTCCCGTGCAATCGGCAGCTGCAAATATTATCCTGCTGTCAATGGTGTACATCCAGTAGAAATCACCGCTAACAATGTCTCTTGGCAGGTAGAGGATAAAATGTTCAGGGAGTTCCTGTTCCACCTTCAGATCTGATGGCAGCACAGCTTTTTGGATCCGCTGGGCATAATGGATACTGTCCATGATCTCCTTTTTCTGTTCGGAGATTTCATCTTTCTGCCTCTGTATCTCTGCGGTTCTCTGCTTTACCTTTTCCTCAAGGATAGCCTTGTCTCTCTTTAGTTTTTTCACCCGCCAGCGTATTATTCCAATCACAAATGCGATCAGCAGAATCCCCGCTGCTATGAGGAAAGGCAGGCTTAGCCACCAGGGTGGTTTAATAACTATGGGGTAGCTTTGTACCCTGGTTACCTGTCCAAGTACATTTCGGGCCCTGACATGAAGTGTATATTTACCCATCGGAAGGACAGGGAACCCAAGCTCACCGGATTGGTCCCAGTCCGACCATCCATCCGACATTCCTTCTGCGAACACCTGGTAACTGGTTGAGTTGTCTTTCAGATAGAAGGGTGCAGAGAGGTTAAAGACCAGTGAGCGGTCGTAATAATCGAAGTTCAGCTGATCGAGCAGGTAGTTTTTTTCGTCGTTGAAAACACTTTTCAGGTACAACTCGAAGCCGGGTTTATAATTATTCACCTTGTCATGGTTAATCTTATGCAGGAATGAGTTTTCGGAAACTACCCAGACATTCCCGTCCGGATCAAGGAAAAGGTCAGAAATGTTCTCAAAAAGATTAAGATATCTGTCTATATCTTCATTGTAGTTCTCCTGGTTCCTGAAGCTGATCCACCGATCTCCTGTCTGAACCCATGCAATAGCGCATGTCGAAAGGTGAATCCTGGAAGGAGTATTTTCATCAAGATATTCTGTCTTGAATATGCTGTCATTTTCATTATAATAAATACCACTTGAAAGGAAAAAGAATATGGTATCCCGAATATTTCTCATGGTAACCGGATCGTAGTAGTTCTCATGGAAATCAAATGATTCAATGTCTGTGAATGCATTGTTCAGGGGACGGATCCTGTAGCTTCTGTTATCGCAGCCCAGCCAGATTGTACTATCACGTTCTTCGCAGACCGAATAGATTTCTTCACCTACGTAACTGAAATCTCTGGTTGTCCGCCATTCACCATCTTCCAGTACGAGCTGGTACGCCGTTTCATCAGTTACTACATATATTCTTTGCGGATCTCTGGTAGGAAAGATGCCTTCAACGTACCATCCATGTCGTATTATCCTTAGCTCTTTATCGACAAGTTCATACAGACCTTCATTGGTGGAAATCAGAATACGGTCTCCAACGGGAATCAGGTCTTTTGCCTTTTCCTCAAAATCTCCCAGCCTTGTAAATTCATGGCTGATCGACTGCAGGGAATATATTTTTTGCTTTATATATCGTGTGCGGGAGGCGGGAGTCTGGGAAACCTCCTCCTCGGCAACTGTTTCTTTTATTCTCTGTGACTTTCTCTGGAAGAGAGATTTTAGTCCCCTGGGCTTCTCTTTCTCAGCAGGTTCCTCTTTATCAGCTTGTTCACCCTCTGCCGTTTCTGATGCAGTTTTCTTTTCTTCTGTTTGGGAAGCCTGGGTTTCCTCTTCGGCCGGTTCATCCTCTTGCTGATTTCTGGCTGCCTTCCTTGCATCACGCTTTGCTTTCCTTAGATCTCTTGCATTCAATTGTTCTTCCTCTGCTGTCTCTTTAATCTCAGGTTCAGGTTTCACAGGAGGTGGAGGAGGGGGCGTTTTTACCCTGACCACGATCTCTTCCTCCAGGTAATCCTTTTTTTCCTCCAGGTAGAATATACCCTCGTTGGTACTCACATAAATGATGCTGTCAAGGATGGCTACCGCTGTCAGATTTCCTTCCAGTCCGGGATAATTCTCATAGGATTGGATAGGAAGCCTGACATCCACCCGTGTCAATCCATATTGATGAGAGAGCCAGAGTCCATGGTTATTATCTTTTCCAATGGCATATATTTCATCGTCGGGAAGCCCGGTCTGATAATTCAGGATATTCACTGTTTTACCTGTTACAACATCGACAATCATGCATCCCCCCAGAATAGTTGAAAGCGCAAATACATTATTTTCCAGCCAGGCTGCATCTTCGAGGAAACTTTCCTCGAGATAATCCTGGTCTTCAAGCTCAACCTCATAGAAATTGTTCCCGTTGAACCAGTAGGTTGTGTTGTTGTCAAGTCCAATCAATGCATTACTATCTCCGTATTCAATCCCGAAAAGGATCTCAGAATAGGAAAAATCAATTCTGGTTTCGATCTGGGCCAGTCCGTTTACATTCAACTCATGGATGCCTTTGCCAAGAATGTTTACATAGGGATTGTCCATGAAAACCAGTATGCCGGAGAATATATTGACAGAGTCGGGCCGGAACCTTGTAATGTTAAACAGCTCCTTCCGGTCTGCCATTGCAATAAGTTCATCTCCATAAAAAATCACATGTTTGCTTGTCTGATATATCTGGTAGATATCACCTGTTTTCTCATTTTGATCTGAAAGTGGATGATATTCGTAGGTACCGGTCTCCGTTTTAAGCAGGTATCCATAGAAGCCCCTTCCTCCCACATATATTAGTGGAAGAATTGAGTCAGAAGCTACTGCCATCGGGATGTTCGGGACAGAATAGATCTGCCATTCTTCAGAATCAAAGGTAATTATACCGGTATTGCCTGAAAATATCATTGCATTTTCCAGGTCTTCACTGATTGAGCTTATCTTGTTTCCGGATACATTATCGAGTTTGAAATGGTTCATAAAGGGTTCACCATCCTGGGCATGGGACTGAAACCCGGTGACCTGTAACAGCAGTAAAAGTTTGATCAGTAATGCAGGTTTATGTGAGACAGATAATTTCAGCCTTGTTGTTTTCATAAACGTGATTTGTAAAAGACGGTTTATATTTCTGCCAGCCTAAAGATCCCCCAGGGCGGTGATATTGTTTTCGTTACCTATATTTTTGGCATCCGGGGTATATACATAGTCAAAATTGTCCTTATAGGATTCAATCACCTTATTCCGAACCATTTTATTCATGCTGTTAAGCTGAAGATTTTCCTGGCTGAATGGTTCAGGAAGGATGCCAATTGCTGCCGGAAGCCAGCGTTGTGGAAATTCATCCTGGTATTTGCCACCGGTGCGGAATTCAGATATCTGTTTTCCAAGTTCCTTCAGGGCAGCAATTTTTCCTTCGCTGCTTGCGGGATCTAGTTTCTGTTCTGTGACCCAGCGTTTCATGGCTTCCTTATTTGGAACGACAAATATTGTACAATATGGATTCTGATTGTTGTACATCATGCATTGTTCAAGAAAAGGAACATACTCGGTGAAGGCTTCCTCTATTCCCTCGGGACTGTATTTTTCTCCGTCATCGGCGATGAGTAGACTTTTAAACCTGCCCAGCACATAGAGGTGATTGTCGCCGTCAAGGTAGCCCATATCCCCGGTATAAAGCCAGCCATCTCTCAATGCATCCGCTGTGGCAGTTTCATTTTTCCAGTACCCCAGCATTACGTTTTCCCCCCTGATTACGATTTCTCCTTTTTCCAATAGAGGAAGGTTTTTACCATCCTCATCGCAAATTTTAACTTCAAGGTTGCGGACAACTTTACCGGAAGACCCAAGTTTATGATCGGCCAAAGAGTTTCCGGAAATAATAGGTGCTGCTTCTGTCAGCCCGTATCCCTGCAGCATGGGTATTCCGATGGCATAGAAAAATTTAGCCAGTTCCAGGTCAAGCAATGCGGCGCCTCCAATAAAGAATTCAAGTCGTCCGCCGAAAGCTTCTCTTACTTTCTTGAAGATTATCTTATCAAAAAGCCAGATATAAGGTTTCAGCAGGAAAGTGCCTTTTTTACCCCGGTCATGGCCCATCCTTATGTAACGTTTATTGACCTTAATGGCATGGTAAAAAAGTTTTTCAATTACCGGTCCCTTCTGTCGTATCCCATTCTCAATATTTTTTTTGAAATTTTTGGCCAGTGCAGGCACACTGAACATGAATACCGGTCTGATCTGCTTCATATTGATCGGGAAATTCTTCAGGGCCTCCATTTGGGTCTTTCCAAGCTGTACTGAAGCCATACTGGCGCCATGAGAAAGTATGGTATAAACTCCTGCAGTATGTGCAAATGCATGATCCCAGGGAATAAAGACCAGCGTTGTCCACCAATCATAAACTTCCATTACACCCTGTCCCTGTTCTACATTGGCAGTATAATTCCTGTGGGAAAGCATGATTCCTTTCGGATCAGCTGTGGTTCCTGAGGTATAGCAGATATTGGCCAGGTCGTTATCCCCAATTGACTTCCATATCTTATCAAATTCTGCCTGGTTTTCTGCAAGGTATTTATCTCCCATAATGGAGATATCATCAAAGAACAGTTCATCCTCATCATAACTGTCCTGTGGATCGAGGTATATAATCTTTTCAAGGCTGGGAATTTCTTTTTTCAGATCCCTTATTTTATGTGCTTCACGTCCTGAAATAATTATCATGCGTGATTCCGAGTGTTCGATGCGGAACTTGATTTCGGATGGTTCCTCAAGGCGTGTTGACAAAGGTACATTCACAGCCCCTGTGTGGAGAATGCCCATTTCACTGTAGAACCATTTGTTCCTTCCCTCTGCAAGCAGTGTCAGACGGTCGCCCTTTTTTATGCCAAGAGTGAGGAGGCCTGCTGCAAACCGGAAAACTTCTTTACGGGTTTCAAGGTAGGTTGTGGGTTTGTAGCCATCGCCTGAATTCTCAAGCAGGTATACATTATCCCTGTATTTCTCAACACAATCATTGAAAAGGGAGGTAAGAGTTCTCATGTGAAGGGCCGGGTTGGTTTAGGATATGAAAGATAAAAAAAAACCACAGAGATGGCAAGGATTTCACCCTGCCAGGTCTGCGGCCCTTGAATATTTTGGATAGCCTTTTCCGGATATTACATCTTAATTATCTGGTTCCTGTCGGGTCCCACTGAGACATAGCTGATGCGTACTCCAACTTCCTTCTCTACAAAGTCAACATAATCAAGTAACTCGACAGGAAGATCCTTTTTTTCGGTTATCCCTGTAAGGTCTGCATTCCATGATGGTATTTCCCTGTATACAGGTTCGACAGGCAGGTTAATATCAAAGGGCAGTTCATCGGTGATTTTACCATTGTATTTGTACCCGGTGCAAACCTGCAGGGTATCGAAATGTGTCAGCACATCCGATTTTGTCATGATTAGCTCAGTGACACCGCTGAGCATAATAGTGTATTTCAGAACCGGAAGGTCCAGCCATCCACACCTCCGCGGCCGGCCGGTTGTAGCACCATATTCCGCTCCATGTTCACGAAGGGCTTCACCGGTTTCATTAACCAGTTCAGTAGGGAATGGACCGCTGCCAACACGGGTACAGTAAGCTTTGAAAACCCCGATTACCTTTCCGATCTTCTGGGGTGAAAGACCAAGTCCCGTGCATGCACCAGCACAAATTGTATTTGAGGAGGTCACGTACGGGTATGAACCGAAATCAATATCAAGCATTGAACCCTGGGCTCCTTCTGCAAGTACAGATTTCCCTTCTGCCAGGTACTTGTTGATTTCATATTCTCCGTTCACCAATTGGAAGGAGCGGATTGATTCGATCCCATCCATCCATCCCTTTTCATATTCTTTCAGGTCAAACTCAAAGTTGTATTGTTTCAGGATCTGGAGATGCTTATTTGTAAGAAAGTCATATTTTTCCTTAAAATCGGCTGATTCTATGTCCCCTACACGCATCCCGTTCCTGCCGGTTTTGTCCATGTAGGTAGGACCAATTCCCTTCAGTGTCGATCCGATCTTGGTCTTTCCTTTTTGTGCTTCTGAAGCTTCATCGAGTATCCTGTGTGTTGGCATGATCAGATGCGCTTTCCTGGACACAAGGAGTCTTGGTCCCAGGTCAACACCAAGGTCCATGACAGCCTCTACTTCTCTCTTGAATATTACCGGATCCAGCACAACACCGTTTCCGATGAGGTTAATGCTGTTTTCCCTGAAAACCCCCGAAGGAATGTTATGTGTAATGTGTTTGATGCCATTGAATTCAAGTGTATGTCCGGCATTGGGACCGCCCTGAAAACGGGCAATAACATCATAATCAGGAGTTAATACGTCGACCAGTTTTCCCTTACCTTCGTCACCCCATTGAAGGCCTAGCAATACATCTATTTTCATAAAATTTATAAGTGAATTATAATGCCAAGAAACGGAGGGTGAAGGTACAAATAATTTCTTCTTATTGAAAGCTTACTTGGCCTCTCTTTCCTGATCAGAATTACCATAGATGTAGAGTGAATGGTGGGAAGGCCTGAAATTATTTAATTCACAGGCAGTCTTAATGATCTCATCTATTCGGGGGTCACAAAACTCAATAACCTTACCGGACTTCATGTCAATCAGGTGGTCGTGTTGCATACAGTGATAAGCCTTCTCAAACTGAGCAATGTTTTTTCCGAACTGGTGTTTAATAACCAGGTTGCAATCAAGAAGTAATTCTATTGTATTGTACAAGGTAGCCCTGCTTACCCTGTAGTTCTTGTTTTTCATGAAGATATAGAGAGACTCGATATCAAAATGTCCGTCACGGGAATAGATTTCCTCAAGGATGGCATATCGCTCAGGAGTTTTTCTATGTCCTTTTTTTTCCAGATACTCGGTGAAAATCTTCTTTACAGTATCTTTGGTTTCTTCGCTAACCATAAACAGACTAATTAAAAATAATAGGGCTAAAATAGATTAATTTTTTTGATTTCCGAAAGGAAAGGCAGTGAATTTTATCATCTAGTCCTCGATCTTTTCCACACGCTTTACTGATTCTACCCCTTTGATCTTCATTATGTTCATAATAAGATTGTTCAGGTCTTTGGTATTGTGTACGTAAAGATCGATACTGCCCTCAAAGACTCCGTCATGGCTGACCAGGTTAATGTTGCGCATATTAACCGATAGTTCCTTTGAAATAATCGTTGTGATATTATTGTAGATGCCGAAACTATCGAGTCCCTGGATATGAATGCTGGCAAGGTAACTAAGTATTTTATGAGTTGTCCATGTGGCGGGGACTATCCTGTTTCCCTGGCTTGACATAAGCCGTATGGCTTTCGGGCATTTAATTTTATGGATAACGATTGATCCATCCTGGTTCTTGTATCCTATTACATCGTCTCCGGGGATTGGATTGCAGCATTTGGCGATGGAAAATTCTGATTCGGTATCGTCCAGGTTTTCCCGGATCATATAGTGTGAACCGGAATACGAATCCTTTTCTGCCTTGTTCTCAGCAGGCTTTTTGTTTTTTGAAGAGGAGGTAAACTGGAGTTCCCAGTAACGTATCCATTTGTTCTTTGTGTTTTTGCGAAGGATTTTTTTCAGGTCCCCAAGAGTAACGATCCCGGTACCGATCTTACTGTAGAGTTCATCTTTCGACCGGACATCGTATGCAGGAAACAGCTTTTTAAATACCCTGGAGGATGGTTTCAGATTGTACTCCTTTAGTTTTTCTTCAATTATTTGTTTTCCTTTCTGTATATGGTCTTTGGTCTCTGACTTCAGGACTGTCCTGATGGCTGATTTGGCTTTTGCAGTGGTCACATAATAAAGCCATTCCCTGTTTGCCCGCTGGCTGTCGGAGGTCAGTATCTCCACCTGGTCTCCACTTTTAAGGGTATAGTTAAGTGAAACCAGTTTATGGTTAACCTTTGCACCTATTGCCCTGTTACCTATTTCTGTATGAATCTCATAGGCAAAATCCAGAGTAGTTGCCAGCTTTGGAAGGGATTTAATCTGTCCCTTGGGAGTAAACACAAGAATCTCCGAAGCAAAAAGGTTCAGTTTGAAATCATCCAGAAATTCCAGGGCATTTGAATCGGGATTATCGAGTAGTTCTCTGATCTTTTTGATCCATCTGTCAAGCTCCGCACTGCTGCCTTTCCCTGCTTGTTTGTATTGCCAGTGGGCAGCGAAACCACGCTCTGCGATCTCATCCATCCTGTGCGAACGGATCTGGACCTCCACCCATTTACCCTCCGGTCCCATGACCGTTACATGCAAAGCTTCGTACCCGTTGGCTTTTGGCATTGATACCCAGTCTCTGATCCGATCCGGCTTGGGTTTATAAGTATCCGTAATCATCGAATAAATATTCCAGCACTGGGTCTTTTCGGGTATCTCGGGATGAGCGTCGAAAATTATCCGGATCGCCAGCAAATCATAAACTTCCTCGAATGGAATGTTCTTGGTCTGCATCTTGTTCCAGATGGAATAGATCGATTTGGGCCTGCCGGTAATATCAAATTCATAACCCACGTTTTCCAGCTTATCGATAAGAGGCAGGGCAAACGTATTGATCATATGCCCTCTTTTCTTCTCGTTGTCCGTCACCATATTCAGCAGATCATTGTAGACTTTGGGATACCGGTACTTAAGACTGAGATCCTCTAATTCTGTCTTGATGGCATACAAACCTAACCTGTGTGCCAGAGGGGCGTAGAGATAGGTTGTCTCACCGCTTACCTTGATTTGCTTGTTAGGCGGCATGGATTGGAGAGTACGCATATTGTGAAGGCGGTCGGCAAGTTTTATAAGGATTACCCTGACATCGTCGGAAAGAGTAAGCAGCATTTTCCTGAAATTTTCCGCCTGAAGGGAAGACTTATTGTCAAAGACGTCTGAGATTTTGGTGAGTCCATCTATAATCGAGGCTATTTTCTTTCCGAAATGATTCTCAATATCCTCAACGGTATATTCGGTATCTTCCACCACATCGTGGAGAATAGCGCAGATAATCGATTTAGCACCTAACCCGATTTCATGGGTGACTATTTTGGCGACGGCGATGGGATGCAGAATATATGGTTCCCCTGATTTCCGCCTCATTCCTTTATGAGCCTCATTGGCCATACGAAAAGCCTTTCGGATCATCTTCTGGTCCGTCTTGCCATCGCAATGTGTACAATGGTCTATCAGGTCCTCGAATGCTTTCTGGACAAGATCTTCCTCCGTTGTTGTCAGGACGCTCATAAATCAATTTTACAAGTGAGTAAAATTAGTTAAAAAATGCATACATAAAGAGGGATGGAGAGTGGTATGAGCGTATTTTACACGAGAAGCAACCGGATGCTGTAATTCTTATTTATAGAATACTGTTATTACTCCTGTCTTTTCCACCTCGATACCGTTTGATGTGGTCAGTTTGATATAATATGCATAGGCTCCTTCAGTGACGAATTTTCCTTCATTTATTCTGCCGTCCCATGCTGTCTTCATGTCCCGGGTTTCGAAGATTTTGTTTCCCCAACGATCGAAAACCTGGTATAGATACTGCGGTGAATCAAATGTCAGCTCAGGTTTAATCTGGTTGTTTGGAGGCATTGCATTGGGAATGATTGCATTGGCCATAAAAATCTCGGGAACAATGGTTATGCAGGCAACGTTAGACCGGCTGAAACCCTGGTTCCCTCTTAATCCGCCTTCATTTTCTTGCGCTTCCACAAAATAGCAGATCTCATCATCTTTTTCCACGGAGGAATGAAAATCCAGGTCATCCATATATGTGGTATCTGGGGATTCCCCACCGATCGGTTGGAAACCCGTATGGTCAATATCCCTGTAAATTCGATAATTCTTGACCCCTGCTTCATATTTTTCATAGGGATTCCAGGAAAGAAATGCTTCGAGTCCCACACTACTGGCATTAAGCACAATATTTCCCGAGATATTTGATTCGGTTCCCTTGCCGCAAACATCAAGTGACCAAAGCTGGTACCGAAATCTTCTGTCCGTCGAGAGAACCGGATCAAGGTAGACCAGTGAGTCATACACTCCATGAAATACAGTATCCTCTTTAAAAGTTTTACTGGGACCGGAATCTTTAAACAACTGGAAGTCGGTAACTTCCCCTGCCGGATCCATTACGAATTTCAGTTCCACCTTGTCATTCCCCACGGCCGAAGCGTATTCAGCATCAATCCATGCCGGATGTACGGGATGGCTTATGTTTCTGCAAATAATATTCGAAAACGAATAAACGCCACCTTTTTTTATGGCCTTGATGAAGTAACAGTAAATGCGATTGGGCAGGATATCATTATGAGTGTAGGTGTTTATGTCATTTTTTATATCTACCAGGAACTGATAGGGACCCTGATTCACGCTGTAATATATCTCGTATTTTAAAAGTTCCTCTCCCCAGCCCACATAGTGGGTCCAGTTCAGGTCCATCGTCTTATTGCAGGAATCGTATGAGCTGCTAAGGTGCATAGTATTGTGGCCTGCGGAATTCAATCCTACATTTCCGTCTGGAGTAGAATCGATGGCCATTACATTCAGGTGAAAACTAGATATCGATGGATCTACCAGGGTTTTCTGATATTCATATTTCCTGGTGTCCTTACTTACTGAATCTGCAATAGTCCACCCTGGTTGTCCATCTAAGAAAGTCTCGAAAAATGTGGCATACGATCCAATATCCGGTGAGGTGCTCGCTTTCCACTCAATAACGGCAAGTCTGCTTGCAGTATCGACGGAAACCCTGATAATCTCAGGCGGGTTAACAATTTGGGCCAGCAGTACCGGATTGGAGAGAGCCAGCAGCAAAAGTAAGGTCGTATAGGTTTTTATCCTGAACAAAACTTTCCTGATATATTTCCAAACTAAAACTACAAATAAAAACAAATAGGTAATCCCTGTTTTTATTAACGAAGTCGGACCTGAAATTGATATAATGCAATAATCTTTCCTTAATGCTCGTAATTCCCAAGGGGTTTGTTAATTTTGTGCTTCATGCGGAAAATGCAAATATACAGGCGGTTGTTCCTTCTCAGGGTCAAGCACATAGGACATCAACAATTCATCCTGATCCTGGCCGCTATTATCGGACTGTTTGTCGGACTTGCCGCTGTTGCAATCAAGAACCTGGTGCACCTTATCGCGGGACTAACGGATCTGATTGCGGATAAGACGCATTTATACATGGCCCTGATCTTTCCCTCCATAGGGATTATGCTTGCAGTGGTGTTTATTAAATATATCAACCAGCACCCGGTACATCACGGTATTCCCGGCGTTCTGCATGGCATATCCAAGAATGCTGGGTTCAGGATTATGCGTAGAGCAATCTGCCCCTGGGCTGAGGTATCTCTCTTCCCAGGCTTTGTGCAGTTTCAATCCACTCGTCAATAATTTTTTTTACATTTTCAACGGCTTCAATGTAACTTGCTCCATCGGCCATACAACCACTTAATTCAGGTACTTCAGCTATAAAGGCATCATCTTCCTCGCTCCAATAAATGATTATCTCGTATTTACTCTGCATCATCAGTAAGTTTATATTTGACAATAATATCTCTTATCTGTTTAAAATCTATATTATTGTCAGATTTTCCAGAAATAATTTTAAGCAGTAGTTTTTCAAGTCTTCCCATCAAAGATTTTTGCAAAGATAAAGATTATATGGAAGTATGATTTATTAACGAAGACTAACCTGAAATTGATATCCGGCAATAATTATTCCTTAATCCTCGTAATTCCCGCGGGGTTTGTTAATTTTGTGTTTCATGCGGAAAATGAAAATATACAGGCGGTTGTTCCTTCTCAGGGTCAAGCACATAGGACATCAACAATTCGTCCTGATCCTGGCTGCTTTAATCGGGCTACTTGTCGGGCTTGCCGCAGTTGTAATTAAGAACCTTGTCCACCTGATACAGTTGCTGACCGATCAGATCGCAGGCAAGTCGAATTTTTACTTATTTCTAATATTTCCATCCCTTGGTATATTACTAGCCGTCCTGTTTATCAAATACATCAATCGGCGCCCGGTGCAGCACGGTATTCCAGGTGTGCTCCATGCCATATCCAAAAGGAACGGACTTATCAACAGTCATAACCTCTATTCTTCAATTATTTCCGCTTCACTCACCGTTGGGTTCGGGGGTAGTGTGGGACTGGAGGGCCCTACAGTGGCAACAGGTGCAGCGATCGGATCCAATATCGGGCGATGGTTCCGCATGAGTTACAAACAGGTGATCCTTCTCCTGGGATGTGCATGTGCCGGAGCAATGGCGGCCATCTTCAAGGCTCCCATTGCGGCCATCGTATTCGCCCTGGAAGTGATAATGCTTGACCTGACCCTTGCATCCCTGGTTCCATTACTGGTGGCCTCGGCAACAGCCACGCTGACCTCCTATCTTTTTATGGGGCAAAATGTACTTTATTCAGTTGACATTCACGGCATCTTCATTATGAAACACGTACCCTACTACCTGTTGCTGGGGGTTCTTGCGGGACTAATGTCTGTGTATTTCACAAAGATGTACATGTTTGTCACCGGCCTTTTTGAAAAGATCCCGAACATCTGGATAAGGCTGTCTGTCGGTGGACTGGCACTGGGGGGACTGGTTTTTCTGATCCCATCGCTATACGGTGAGGGCTATGAGCCTATTAATAATGTCCTTAACGGGAACTATGGCTACCTGTTTGAGCATGCGCTCTATGAGAAATGGAGCAATTCTGCCCTGGCGATGCTGGTCATCCTCGTATTTATCCTTGCCTTCAAGGTCATTGCTACGAGCATAACATTCGGTGCCGGGGGAATAGGCGGTATATTCGCTCCCTCACTGTTTATAGGATCCAATCTTGGACTTTTTGTGGCAAAGATCCTGAACCTTTTCGGAGCGGATCTTCCTGAGAATAATTTTGCACTTGTCGGAATGGCCGGTCTGATTGCAGGTGTAATACATGCCCCCCTTACTGCTATCTTCCTGATTGCCGAGATCACCGGCGGATATGAACTGTTCATGCCACTTATGATCGTTGCTACCATCTCGTATGCCACAGCCCGTTACTTCACAGCCAATTCGGTTTATACCATCCAGCTTGCCAAACGCGGAGAACTGATGACCCATGACAAGGATAAGAACGTACTCCTTATGATGAGTGTTAATAAGCTTGTTGAAAGAGACTTCAATAAAATTCATCCCGAGGCCAAGCTTGGCGACCTGGTAAAGGTCATTAAAAAAACGCACCGTAATATATTTCCGGTTGTGGATGATGAGGGAATATTTCATGGCATAGTAAAAATGGATGATATCCGGCATATAATGTTTGATACAGACAGCTGGGATTCAGTCCATGTTCGTGACCTTATGTTCATGCCTACCTATACAATCAGCAAGGACGAATCAATGGAAGAGGTGACAAAGAAATTCCATGCCAGCCACCGGTATAATATAGCAGTATTGGAAGATGGTAAATATTTGGGTTTCGTCTCCCGGGCAAAGATCTTTTCCGCCTACCGTGAAATGTTAAAAAAGATTTCGAGGGACTAGCAAAAAGGCCGCCACGGTTAACCGGGCGGCCTGTAATTTCTTAGCTGGATGAAGGTGTATTATGCCGTATATTCGGCATCGCCAAAGGCCAGAATCGGCACAAAGACAATACTCAACAATACCAGTCCAACAGTAAATCCTGCTCCTTTTCCGAATTTCGTCGAAATTCCGTTGTACATCAGGATCAATACCACAAGCAGGAGAAGGGCTCCAACGATGGGAATAATGGCCAGTAAAAGTGCGAAAACCCACCACCAGGGTTTTCCTGCGATCTTAAGCAGGATGAGAAAATTGTAGACAGGAATCAGAATTGCCCATCCGGGTTGACCGGCTTTCTTGAGAACAATCCACCATGAAATGATCATGAAGACTGCAAATGCAAGTCCAACGACCATCATACCGACTCCTACTCCTTTTAGAGCATTTAGAATAAAATCAGAATCCATAATAATTAGTTTTGATTAGTGATTTA
>DRHS01000194.1 GCA_011053095.1 Bacteroides sp. | reverse complement strand
GTATTTTAGTAAATCAGTCAGAACAATGAGAGAATCCGGGATGCTATATCAGATTTAGCTCGGAATGATGGATACTATTCCCCTTTGAACAAGGACAAATTGATGAAAAATTGAAAAAGAGGCGTTTTCTTTCAGGCACTAATTATACCTGTTGTCTAAATTTTGGGGCTAATTACTAAATTACTTCTTTCCTGAGTTCGTCGAGTATATGGTTGGCCTGAAGAATTTTACGTTTGTTTACTATCTCATCAAGAAATGCGATACCCAGCATGCTCATAAAGGCCCCCGGTACTCCATGTCCCGTGCAGTCTGCAGCTGTAAATACCACTTTTCCATTCACTTTAGCGGACCAGAAGAAATCACCACTGACCACATCCCTCGGAAGAAACAAAATAAAATATTCCTTAAGATAATCCTTCAACTCATCCTTCTGAGGTAAAATGGCAGATTGTATCCGGCTTGCATAATTGATGCTGTCCATTATTGCCACATTCTTCATATGAATCTCATCAAACGCCGATTTTAATTCTACGTTCCTTAATTGGAAAATTTCTTTTTCTTGTTCAGACTTTTCAACCGCGAATGCAATTTGCTGATTCTTCAGTCGATTTCTTGTATCAGCATTATGCACCTCTTCCCTTAACTTGTGGAATAATTTGTAATGCTGGAGAGATAACGCAGGTTTTTTTTGTTCCTCAAATAATAAGGCCAGAGCATAATGTGCCTCATAAAGTAGTGGTTTGGCATCCATGGCTTCAGCCAGTTTCACTGCTTCCTCTAAAAACTTGAGTGCTTTCTTATTCTCATTAATCCTGCAATAGCTTCTCCCCAGACCAATCAAACACTGGAGCCGGCATCTACGGTCAATATTCCCGCTCCCAACATTTTTCTCATAATATTCAATGGCCAGGATAAAATCCTCCATTTCTTCGTAGGTACTGGCCATCCCCAGATAGGTCCATGGAATGGCAGAAACCTGATTATGCTCTTCCCTTATTTTAAGACTTTGACGATAGTAATCGAGAGCTGTATCAAACTCCGCTTTTAATGCATGGATTCTGGCTATACGATTGAGGGAGGATGCCATTGCTTTATGATCTCCCTCTTCAGATCTTATATCCAGACTTTCCTGATAATGTTTTATTGCTCTTTCATGATCCGAAAGCCTGCTGTAAACAAGACCAAGTACACTAAGTACCTCACCCTCTATTTCCTTGAATGAATTCTTTCTGGCCAGATTTAAAGCCTTCTGGCACATCTCAAGGCTGGCCTCATAATCCCCGAAACTCTCATGAATATTCCCCATCAGGTTCAGGGCAATGGGTAATCCTCTCGAAGTTTCCTGCTTATTGAAAAACCGAAGACCCTTAGTCAGGTATTCCATTGCCTTCTGATTCTCAGACTTCAGAAAATGAACATAGGCGAGATTCAGCCATGCATATGCCTTACCTTTGCGGTACTTTTCCCAGTCCGCTGTCTCAAGCGCCTTCTTTGCATACACCTCAGATAGTTCAGGATTCTCGTACCGGATATTCCAGCTGAATTCATTCATAAGATCAGCCTGAGCTATCCGGTCTTTAAGCTGTCTGAGTTTTTTTCTTATTTCACTCTCTGTAACTGCCACTGATACTTTTCATCAAATTTAAACTGCAATTCAAACTAAATTTAACAATTTTAATCATATAAGCTTGCCAATAAAGTATAGACGCTCAAATGTCGATAATAGATTTAATCAGGGAATCAGATTAACTTCTTTCAGGGAGTATTTGATGTTAAATACCATCCCATCGGATCTTTGTATCTGCCCGGACCCAGAAAAGAGAGAACTTGCAAAAAAATCTATTTCCCCCTATTCCTCAACAATCAGCTTTTTAATACGCTCGATCTGCATCTGCTTATTTACCTCTCTCAGGCTCCTGGCTGTCTCGGTAAAGTACTGGTGTACTGAGATGAACTTTATCTGAAGTTTGTTCCAGTCATTAGGTGTCCCAATTTTGTCCTGCTCCTTCAGTTCCTTATATAATGTATTGGAAACGGGTATCATATCACTACGTCCAAGATAATCAAGGTCTGAATCACAAATAATTCTTTGCAGAAGTGTTTCCGGCTTAGGTGGCATCTTAGTTGCCATTATTATTTCGCAAATTTTTTCAATTTGTTCATCCGTATACCCGTATTTAGGAAGAAAATCCTTTGCCATGTTGCAGCCCAGCTCTTCGTGACCGTCGTAATCTATGGTGTGTCCGGCATCATGGAAGAGTCCTGCAGTCTTCAGAAGCAGAATCTCATGGTCGGTACATCCTTCCGCCCATCCGATAAGTTCAACTTCGGTGACAACATCCACGGTATGCTTCACATTATGATAGTACAGGTAACCCGGGAGTTCCTTTTCAAGTTTATCAAGGATCATTTCCTGGATATCAATAAACTGGATCAGCTTGAATTTGGTTTCGAACATATCATTAGGCACTCTTCCCAGACCACCCTCTGAAAACTCCGGTCTCAATCCCTTGACTTCAAACATCTCCAGGTCTCCTTTATACTTCACGGGGAGTTTCCCATAATATTCACATATAAAGAATTCCTTTACAAGTTCATATGACATAACAGAGACCAGTATCTTTCCTACTTCTCCTGAAGATTCCATCCTGCTTGCGATATTTACAGTATCTCCCTTAATATCATAGGATACCTTACGCCTTCCAACCATATCTGCTGTAACCGTCCCAGTATGGATCCCTATCTTAAGCTCCCATATACTTTCGCTGGATTTACCATTCTTCTGTAAGTCATCCAGGTATTGCTGCATCATCAGAGCAGCCAGAACCACCTGCACAGGATTGGTAATATTCTTAACAGGGATTCCTCCTGCACACATGTAGGAATCACCTATTGTCTTGATCTTGTGTATATTATATTTTTTCAGGAGTTCATCGAACTGCCACAGGACCTGGTCAAGTCCATCCATCATCTTCTCAGAATCCATTCCGTCTGCAATGCGGGAAAATCCATGAATATTGGCAAAGAGCACAGTGGCCATTTTGAACTTTAGTGACCTTTGACGGTCAATCATGCTCTCATCGATCTCTGCACCCTTGTCCTTCAAATCTGCCAGGATCGCCTTGAAATTTTCGATCTTGGCCTGAAGTTTGTCGTTTTCCCTGGTGAGCCGTTCGTGATGCTCAATCAACTCCTGGTTCTGCTTAACCAGTTTTGAAATCCGCTTTATTAACTCCTCGTTCTGCTGAGCCATTGAATTTAACTGAATAATTCTGATTAAATATAACAAATTCAATACAACAATTGTATTTTTACACATCCAAAAAACACATAAATGCCATGAGACGATTTTTACTCGCGGGACTTGGAATTCTTATGATCACGCTGGTTTCAGCGCAGAATAAGGATGAAGTATTTACCCTTATGTTCTACAACGTAGAAAATCTTTTTGACACTGAAAGCGACCCGGAAACGAATGACGAGGAGTTCACGCCCGATTCGGAAAAGGCCTGGGACATAGAAAAGTATCAAAAGAAACTGGACGATATAGCCTCTGTAATTAAGGCTGTTAACAGGCAGGAACTTCCTGAAATTGTCGGGCTATGCGAAGTAGAGAATTATAAAGTCCTGGAAGACCTGATCCAGACAAGGGATCTGAAACGGGGAGAATACGGGATCGTACACATTGATAGTCCGGATGCAAGGGGAATAGACTGTGCACTGCTATATAATATGGACGAATTCAGAGTTTTATCAAGCAAAGCAATACCAGTCAGCTTTCCTTTCGACTCTGCACTCACAACAAGAGATATTCTTTATGTTGAGGGTAAAACCAGCGATAATGAAACCCTTCACCTGTTTGTCAATCACTGGAGCTCCAGATGGGGCGGGGAAAAAGAATCCGAACCCAAAAGGCTCTATTGTGCAGTTAGCCTGAGAAAGGAAGTGGATCTGATCATGAACCAGGATGAGGAGGCAAATATCATTATAATGGGAGATTTTAACGACGAGCCCACAAACAGAAGCGTCTACGAAATGCTCATGGCTAACAATAAAAGAAAGAACGCGGGTGGGCGTGAGCTTTATAACTTGATGTACGATGCTCATAACCAGAGAAATGAAGGCAGCTATAATTACAGGGGAAACTGGAATATGCTTGACCAGATCATTGTTTCACGACCCTTAATAACAGAAAGCAAGGGATGGCATTGTGGATATGATGACGGTAAAATCTTTAAGGCAGATTTCATGCTGTACCATGATGAAGAGAGGCAGGAATATGTGCCTAACCGGACGTACGGGGGACCAAATTATTACGGCGGTATCAGCGATCACTTGCCAGTCTATGTATCCCTGACAAATAAAAAGCAATAAACCGGGATTCAGGATGGTGGAAAACGAAAAGGACCCCAACTTCAAATTAAGACGCAGTGATAATAAAATTGAGAGCTCTGCCGGGTTGGATTTTAATATTACTTCGGAGTTTATACCAACAGGGGACCAGCCCCAGGCGATAATTGAGCTATTCGAGGGACTCAAACGAGGGGATAAGTTTCAGACACTATTGGGTGTCACCGGATCAGGTAAAACTTTCACCATTGCAAACGTGATCCAGGATATTAAAAGACCGACCCTGGTACTTAGCCATAACAAAACTCTTGCAGCGCAGCTTTATGGTGAGTTCAAACAATTCTTTCCGGACAATGCAGTTGAATATTTCGTATCCTACTACGATTATTACCAGCCCGAAGCATATTTGCCGGTAACCGATACCTACATCGAAAAAGACCTTTCTATCAATGATGAAATTGAAAAACTTCGTTTAAGTACTACTTCATCCCTCCTCTCCGGTCGTAAAGATGTGATTGTAATCTCCTCTGTATCATGCTTGTATGGTATTGGAAATCCCGAAGATTTTTATGCCAACACGATAAAAGTTGAAAAGGGTGAGAAGATTGCAAGAAATGCATTCCTAAGGCGGCTGGTAGACAGCATGTATTCCCGGAACGAGGTGGAATTCAAAAAGGGTAACTTCCGCGTAAGGGGTGACCATGTTGATGTCTATCTTGCTTACTCTGACCTTGGATACAGATTTATATTTTTTGGTGACGAAATCGAGGAGATTGAATCTTTTGATCCTGTTAACGGCAACACTATCGATAAAATGGATCAGGCCGTTATTTATCCGGCAAACATTTTTGTTACTACCCGGTGGAGGATGCAGGAAGCCATCAAACAGATTGAGGATGACCTGTTCAAACAGGTAGAATTTTTCAAGGAAATAGGAAAGCCTCTGGAAGCAAGAAGAATCAATGAAAGAGTGAATTACGATCTGGAAATGATCAGGGAACTGGGACACTGTCCCGGTATAGAGAACTATTCCCGTTACTTCGATGGTCGTCCGCCCGGAACCCGTCCATTCTGCCTGCTGGACTATTTTCCGGATAACTTTCTGACAATCATCGATGAAAGCCATGTAAGTCTTCCCCAGGTGAGAGCCATGTACGGAGGCGATCGTTCAAGGAAACAAAACCTGGTGGAATACGGATTCCGGCTACCGGCCGCAATTGATAACCGTCCCCTGAAATTTGAAGAATTTGAGGAAAAGGTAAACCAGATAATCTATGTCGGTGCAACTCCGGGAGATTATGAACTGGAAAAATGCGAAGGTGTAATCGTGGAACAGGTGATCCGTCCAACGGGACTCCTGGATCCGGTTATAGAAGTCCTTCCCAGCCTCAACCAGATCGATCACCTGATCGGAGAAGTCCGGGAGAGGGCAGACAAAGATGAACGAACACTGGTCACAACCCTTACAAAACGAATGGCGGAGGAACTGACAAAATACCTTACGAAAATCAATATCCGCTGCCGATATATTCATTCTGATATTGATACTCTGGAAAGAGTTGAAATATTGGAGGGACTGCGAAAGGGACTGTTTGATGTGCTTGTCGGAGTAAATCTTCTTCGCGAGGGACTGGACCTTCCGGAGGTCTCACTGGTGGCAATTCTTGATGCCGATAAGGAAGGATTTCTCCGCTCTGAAAAGTCTCTTACCCAGACCTCAGGCCGGGCGGCAAGAAACCTTAACGGGAAGGTCCTCATGTATGCAGACAAGATTACAAATTCAATGCAAAGGACCATTGATGAGACAAACCGGAGGAGGGAAAAACAGATGAAATACAACGAAGAAAACAATATCACTCCCACTCAGATCGTCAAAGCCTCAAAATCCATTATGGGCAGGCCGGTATCCCAGGTCACCGGAAATAACTACTACGTTGAGCCCCAGGAAGTGGACTATGCTGCGGATTTGTTGCTTCAATACATGGATGAAGATTCTCTGAAAAAAACCATTGAGAAAACAAAACGTGATATGGAAAAAGCCGCCCGTAATCATGATTTCATTGAGGCAGCCCACCTGCGTGACGAGATGTTTAAGCTTCAGGAAATCCTTGAAAAACAAAAACAACAGGGCAACTGACATTTTCGTTCCGGCTGTTACCCTAAGTATGTCTTTAGCAGTTTGCTTCGTGAAGTATGACGGAGGCGACGGATAGCCTTCTCTTTGATCTGACGCACGCGCTCACGTGTCAGTCCGAACTGCTCCCCTATTTCCTCAAGTGTCATTTCCTGTATACCTATGCCGAAGAAAAGCTTGATAATATCTCGCTCACGTTCGGTAAGAGTGGCAAGTGACCTCTCTATTTCACGAGTGAGGGATTCATTCAATAATGATTTGTCCGCATTGGGAGAATCATTGTTCGGTAAAACATCCAGAAGGCTGTTGTCCTCACCATCAACAAAGGGAGCATCCACAGAAACATGGCGCCCTGAAACGCGGAGTGTATCGGAAACTTTCTCCCTTGGGAGATCAAGCACTTCTGCCAGTTCTTCAGGAGATGGCTGCCTTTCAAATTCCTGTTCGAATTTTGAAAAGGCTTTGTTAATCTTATTCAGTGATCCGACCTGGTTTAGTGGAAGACGTACAATCCTCGACTGCTCGGCCAGGGCCTGCAAAATGGATTGGCGGATCCACCATACCGCGTATGATATGAATTTAAATCCCCTTGTCTCGTCAAACTTTTCAGCTGCCTTTATCAGTCCAAGATTTCCTTCATTGATTAAGTCAGGAAGGCTAAGTCCCTGGTTCTGATATTGTTTGGCCACAGAAACAACGAACCTCAGGTTGGCACGTGTAAGCTTCTCGAGTGCATCCCGGTCTCCCTTCTTAATACGCTGGGCGAGTTCTACCTCTTCCTCAACCGTAATTAATCCTTCCTTACCAATTTCCTGCAAATACTTATCGAGCGATGCACTTTCCCGGTTGGTAATTGATTTTGTGATTTTTAACTGTCTCATTTATTCCTCCTCAAAAATATTTTGCGAAAATAGACTCTTTTGTATCTAAAGTCAATATAAATAACATATTTTTAACACCCTGGCAGGTATTTTATTTTCTCATTGCCAGTAACTTAGTCCCTCTTCATTGGCTTGTAATCCGCGCAGAATCTACCTTATCTCTGATTATTGAGATGATTTTATAGGTAATATTTGTTGGGTATTAATCCCGGTTTGCCAGCCAGGAAGGTTACTTTCCTTTGAAACGGCAAAGTTACAAACGTATTGCGTAATATGCAATTAATCCGTTGGGATAAACTCCTTCAATATATACACCCCCATCTGAGTCACCCAGTATCTTCTCAATATCTTCCACACTGTCTACTGATTCATTATTGATCTCGGTGACTATAAAGCCTTCACGAATCCCGGCACTCCTGAATTTCCCGCCACGAATATCGGTTACCTTTACCCCACTTGAAATCCCCAGATTTTGCTTGTCTCCCGACGTAACCTTATCAAAGCTTGCCCCGAGAGAGGAAATCTCAATCTCTTTTTCAATAATTCCTGTTCCACCCTTGGTATTCCTGAGAACTACCTCCATCTGGATTTTTTTATTCTTTCGGTTTAGTGTTACAGAGATCTTATCGTTGGGCCGATAACGGCTGACCTGTTCCTGGAGCTCTGAGGGACTGTTAACCTTAACCCCGTTAATTGCAACAATCACATCATGAACCTCTATCCCTGCATCAATGGCTGCACCTTCAGGTCTGAGCCCGGTTACCAGAACACCGTTTATGTCGTTAACATCGTAATTTTTTGCCTGTTCAGCATCGAGTTCCACTATGGTAACACCGAGAATGGCCCGCTGAACTGCTCCATATTCAATGATATCTTTAGTGACCTTCTGTACAATACTCACAGGTATTGCAAAGGAATACCCTGTGAATGCACCTGTACGTGAGGCAATGGCGGCATTGATACCAACAAGCTCTCCACGTGTGTTTACCAGTGCTCCTCCACTGTTCCCCGGATTAACCGCAGCATCCGTCTGGATGAAAGATTCCAGGGCCAGCTCAGCTCTTAATATATTAATGTTTCTGGCTTTGGCGCTTACAATACCAGCTGTCACGGTAGAAGTCAGATTATATGGATTCCCGACAGCCAATACCCATTCCCCGAGTCGCAACAAATCGGAGTTACCGAATTCAAGGAATGGAAGGTTGCTTGACGTGATCTTCAGAACTGCCAGATCAGTTGTCGGGTCTGTTCCCACAATAGTGGCATCAAATGCCCTTCTGTCATTCAATACAACTTCCACCTCCTGAGACCCTTCTATTACATGGTTGTTTGTGACAATGTACCCATCCGAGGTCAGGATCACACCTGAACCATATCCAACAACACGCGGTTCATTGCTATTCTCAGGGGCACCGAAAAAATAATCAAAGAGAGGATTTCCCGATCCTTCCCTGAATGCCTTGGTTTTAACATGGACCACAGCTTCCACAGACATTTCTGCAGCAATTGTAAAATCAGAAGGTGCAGATGCCTGAGAAGAAAGGTTAACATAGCGCATCCGGGACGATTCCTGGATTATTGTAACCTGCTCATCATCATTAATTGAATCGTAAATTATCACTGCTGTAATTCCTCCTAGTACAGCAATTATCATTGTTGCAAAAATTCTCTTAGCTTTCATCTCAATTCAATTTATCTATATAATAATTCAAAATTACAAATTCAAAACGAGGTGGGTATTCATTATGTTACAAATACTTAGTATTTTTAGAGGTTTTTAACATAATGAGCTTCAATTTTCATAAATATCACGGGACCGGCAATGATTTTATCATAATCAATGACCCCCGGTCTGATTTCCCGGAAGAGAATTATGAATTGATAAGGCATCTTTGCGAGCGAAGGTTTGGTATAGGTGCAGATGGACTTATCCTTATCCGGAATCACGTGGACATGGACTTCCGCATGGTATATTTCAATTCGAACGGAAAAGAAGGAAGCATGTGCGGAAACGGTGGACGGTGTGCGGTTGCTTTTGCATATAGAGAGGGACTCTGCAGGGATTCCGCAACATTTATGGCCATAGACGGAACTCATGTTGCAAAAGTGATCCGGCCCGAACACATTCAGCTTAAGATGCAGCCTGTCAAAAGTATAAGAATACAGCATGATCATTACGAACTGGATACAGGATCCCCACACTACGTTACTTTTGTTGACCAGGTTGAAGAGGTTGATGTCTATAAGCTGGGTCAGGAAATTCGGCTCAGCAATGCATTCAGGTCAGAGGGGATAAATGTAAATTTCGTTGAGCATGGTCCGGAGCATATAATTGTTCGCACCTACGAGAGGGGAGTTGAGAATGAGACTTTTTCCTGTGGCACAGGGGTAGTGGCTTCAGCACTTTGCGCCTCCCTGAGAGAGTCTTCCGAAAAGACTGAATACCAGGTCCGTACGAAAGGAGGAGACCTGAATGTTTCCTTCCGCATCGAAGGGGAACACAGTTTCAGAAATATCATCCTTGTGGGACCGGCCGAATTTGTATACCAGGGAACAATCGAAACCTAAATCATACTTATGAAAATCCGAATAGCCGGCATCCTGACGGGTGCATTTCTCATGGGACTCACAGCATATGCCCAGGAAGAAGAAAAAATCGACAAGCATTTCGAGAACCTGAACCATCGCCTTGACAAGATTGAAAAGGCTGTCGACGATGTGCTATGGTACCATAAGGTTGGAGATGTGGCCTATATCGACAAGGTTTATATGACAGGGCCACCACTCTGGAAAGAAGACAATCCAACCGCGCTCGGGTACGGGAACCCGGTCAAGCTCTGGTCTTACGTGTTTATAGGAAAAGACCTGGACCCTGCAAAAAAATACCCCCTGATTGTATTCCCCCATGGAGGGGTACACTCCGACTTCTCGACCTATTACACGCATATAGTACGGGAACTGGTTGCCCAGCAATACATTGTCGTGGCGGCAGAATACAGGGGAAGCACAGGATATGGAAAAGGACATTATCAAAAGATTGATTACGGGGGATTAGAGGTGGAGGATGTAAATGCAAGCCGTGATTATATGATTGACAACTGTGAAATGGTTGATAAAAATCGCGTGGGAATAATTGGCTGGAGTCACGGGGGACTAATAGCCCTTATGAATGTATTTGACCATCCGGAAAATTATAAGGTGGCCTATGCAGGTGTTCCGGTAAGCGACCTTATTGCAAGGATGGGATACCAGACACAGAGTTATCGTGAGTTGTATTCGGCCGAATATCATATTGGCAAAACGGCACATGATGATCTTGAAGAATATCGTCGCAGGTCGCCTGCATGGCAAGCCCATAAACTTCAGACTCCCCTGCTGATCCATACCAATACCAACGATGACGATGTGAATGTCCTGGAAGTCGAGCATCTTATCAAATCACTAAAAGCAGAAAACAAGAAATTCGAATACAAGATCTACCAGGAACTGCCCGGCGGACATTCATTCAACCGGCTTGACAATAAGAAAGCCCGTGAGATCAGATTGGAGATATACCAGTTTCTTCAACCATATCTCACACCTCCAAAAGCTTTTAAATCGGTCCGGGACCTTGAAAAAGCTGCATATCAATTCTAAATCATGGTTCACTCCTACCTGATACCACTGATCAAAAATTACGAGTCCCACAAAAACCCTGAGCGTGCCGCCCAGATGAAAAGATACATGAAGGACCAGTTCGAGTTTTATGGTATTGCCACCCCCGAACGCAGGACTATGATGGCAGCACATATAAAGGAATTCGGACTGCCGGACTGGTCCGATATTGAATCTATCTCCCGTAACCTATGGAAAATGGAACAAAGGGAATGCCAGTTCACGCAACTGGACCTGATGAACCGTACGAAAAAAAATCTCAGCCCTGATAACCTGCTGCTGCTGGAATACCTGATCACCACAAAGTCATGGTGGGATACTGTCGATGGACTTTCAGGATGGTTCGTCGGGGAACTTTTCAAAAGGCATCCTGAACTTATCAAACCTGCAACAGATAAGTGGATGAAGTCAGAGAATATATGGCTGCAGCGCAGCTGCCTGCTTTTCCAGCTGAAATACAAAAAGGACACTGATCCTGATCTCCTGTTCAGTTTTATCGCCCCCCTTTCCGGGCATAAAAGTTTCTGGATTCGCAAAGCCATCGGATGGATCC
>DRHS01000193.1 GCA_011053095.1 Bacteroides sp. | reverse complement strand
CCTCGAAGTAGCTCTGGATTCAGTAAACAGAATGGAAAACGTCGTTAATGACCTTCTAACACTTGCAAGTCCCTCTGAACTTAAAAAGAAATCAGCGAATGTAAATGTGATTCTTAAGTCAGGAATCGAATTTGTTATGGCTCAGCTCCAGAAAAATAAGATTGACATAACATTCACAGAGGAAAGAAACAACCCGGTTTTGATGATAGACACAGGCCGGATGAAAGAAGTTGTTATCAATTTACTTCTGAATGCCATACAGTCTATTGAAGGACCAGGAAAGATTATTATTGAAGCATCGACCTTAAAACTAAAACAGAACATACGGGATTTTGCACGAATAAGAAATGTGGAGCATGATAACTCGATCTATGAAATCAGGGAGATCATGTTAAATGAAGGCAGTGAAATTCTCAAAATAAGCATTTCCGATACCGGTCAGGGCATACCATCAAGCCACAAAGACAGGATATTTGCGCCCTTCTATACGACCAAGAATAACGGGACAGGACTCGGATTGACTTTTGTTCAGCGGGTAGTAAACCAACATGGCGGGGTTTTAACGGTTGACAGCGAAGAAGGCATTGGAAGCACCTTCACAATTTTGCTTCCACTAAAAGATAATGAACAGAATAAGTCATGATTTTAGAGAAGGTGTTAATTGCAGATGATGACAAGAATATTCAATTCGCTTTTAAGCGCTTGTTTAAGGAAAAGGGATATGACGTTGTAACAGCAGATGACGGACTTGAAGTGCTGGAGAAAGTTAACATGGAACATCCGGATCTTATTTTTATGGATATATCCATGCCGAAACGCAGCGGTCTTGAGGTTCTGGAAGTTCTCAAAGACAAAGGAGTTGAAATACCTGTAGTCATTATTACCGGTTTTGGTACCATGCAAACTGCAATAAAAGCAATACAGCTGGGTGCATATGAATATCTCGTCAAACCGCTGGATATAGATAAAATTTTAATCGTTGCGAAACGAGCCCTGGAAATGGTGAGTCTCAGGGACAGGCTTGAAAAACTAAATGTTGAAGTTTCCGATAAATCTGTCAAGGGGGAAATCATTGGCAATCACTTAAAGATGCAGGAGGTATACAAAGTAATCGGATCTATCAGCAATACACCGAATTCCACAAATGTATTGATAACCGGTGAAAGCGGAACAGGTAAAGAACTTGTCGCCCGGGCAATCCACTCAAATTCCGGGAAATCTGACCAGCCTTATATTGCATTGAATTGTTCCGTATTACCTGAAAACCTGCTCGAAACGGAACTGTTCGGATATGAAAAAGGGGCATTTACGGATGCTTCACAGAGGCAATCCGGCAAGTTTGAAGCGGCAAAAGAAGGAACAATATTCCTGGATGAAATAGGCGATATGCCCCTGAACCTCCAGCAGAAACTCCTCAGGGTTTTGCAGGAGAGAGAATTCTACAGAGTCGGTGGAAACAACCTCTTGCCTGTCAGGGCAAGGTTTATTGCAGCCACAAATAAAAATCTGGCTGATGAGGTTGAAACAGGGAATTTCCGTCAGGATTTGTTCTATCGCCTGAATGTTATAACTATTAATCTTCCATCACTCCGGGAACGTGAAGATGATATTTCTCTGTTGCTGCATCATTTTATTGGAAAATACTCCGCAAAACTGGAAAAAAAGATTACCTCGATAATGCCGGAAGTCATTGATCATCTGAAAAAATACAGCTTCCCGGGAAATGTTCGTGAACTCGAAAACTTCGTGGAACGTGCCATTGTTGTCACCGCAGGATCGGTGTTAAGGTTATCTGCATTTCCAGATCCGTTACAGTCCACCGATAATCATGCACCCATATCATCACTGGTTCTTGAAGATGCCAGGAAATACAATAATGACATATTTGAAAAGAATTATTTAATCGAACTTATGAAAGCCTCCGGGGGAAAAGTCAACAGGGCTGCCGAATTAGCCAAAGTTGACCGCAGAACCATCAGCCGGCTCATTCAGAAACACAAAATTGTCACAGGAGATTATAAATGAGACATTTAGTGTCACATTAGTGTGATCTTAAATTAGACATTTTAAACTTTCCCAAATTTGCTTATTTTAATTAAGCGGATGAAAATCAGAGCATAACGCAAATATATTTCCCTTAATATTATTTTTGGAACAAGTATTGATACCGGTTTATACCGGAAACTAAATTTAGATCCATGAAGAATTACCCCGGATTCATTCTGACTTTGATTTTAATAGTAAGCATCAACCTGGAAGATGCATCAGCCATACCCACCTTTTCCAGAAAATACAAGACAAGCTGCATAACATGTCATGCAGGATATCCAAGATTAAATGCCTTCGGGGAAGCATTCAGATATAATGGCTACAAGTTTCCTGAAGATGATGAGGACCAGGTGAAGGATGAACCTGTTAAATTGGGTTCTGAAGCTTATAAAAGAGTTTGGCCCGGTGCCGTCTGGCCAAGCAGTATTCCTGGCTCAAATCCGATATCAATCAGGGGCAGATTTTCATTTGTTGTTGGTAATGAGGGTGATAGCCTGAAATATTCTGAATTTGGCCAGCCGGCGATACAATTTATTGCAGCTGCAAATATGACGGAAAATATAGTAATTTTTGCGGGTGTTCATTTATTCGAAAATGGCGAACCCGGCAGCATTGACCGCCTGTTTGTCAGATTCGGAAGTTTATTCAACAAAATTCTCCCGGCAAATGCATTGAGTCTGCGAGTGGGTCAGTTTATTCCCGACCTGGTACCTTTTGCTTCGAATCACAGAAGCATTACCCAATCAGCCTATGCACTTAATACATATGCTTCGGAACTGGGATCGAGTTTTGTCGCGGGACATGCTCACGGTGGTGGTCCGTTCGGTATTGAAAATTTTCAACTGGGAGTTGAACTGAATGGGATCATTAAAAGTCGTTTCAGGTATGTTGCAGGAGTGGTCAACGGGAATGGAACAGAATTGGATAATAATTCCCTCAGGGATTATTACGGGAGGCTTAGTTATAAGATCGGCGGATTGGGATTTGACGGATCTGTAAAGGAAGGAATGAATACCGATTATGAGACCTCTCTTACGATTGGAATATTCGGTTACAACGGCGTTACTACTGTAAATTCTTCGGATATCGCTTTCGGCAGATATGGCCTTGATGCAAACTTAAGGTGGAACAAATTAAATATTGTCGGTGGATTCATAGCAGGGTCTGACGGACTTAACACTGGAAACAAGTACAACCTGTTCTTTGCTGAAACCTATTATGATTTTTATCCCTGGCTGATCGGTCTTATCAGGTACGAACAGGCAAACCCGGAATCGGGAAATTCTGTAAGGCAGATAGTACCTCACATAAGTGCGCTCGCTATTGCTAATATCCGGTTCAAACTCGAATCCAGACTTGATCCGAATGACTTAAAATTCAACAATTTATACCTGGGACTTGATTTTGCATTTTAATTTATTAACTATTTATAATAACTGGAGGAATCTAAAATGAAATTTAATCAAATTATTCAAAATACCATTTTGTTTTGTATCGTGGTATTATTATCGACTGCATGTGAATCCAAGACTGAAGAAGAAGAAGAACACCTTGAACAAATAGAAATTGAGTTTTCATACACTCCTGATCCGGCAACTGTCGGCGCTTCAATACATTTTAAATTTGAACCCGCCATAGTCTCCGAAGATGGGCACCACGAAGAGACCCCTGCCGAAATTTCCATGGTTACATGTGAGATCGGGGCTGAAGCAGGCGGTGAACATCATGAAATGATGCTGGATATGGAGGATGGTCATGGCCATTACGAGGGCGAATGGACCTTTAATGATCCTGGCCACTATGAGATCCATTTCGGATACATGTATGGAGAAGAAATGCATGAAAAGGAATTTACGCTTGAGGTAGTTCAGAATTAAAGATAACTCAATGGGATATGAGATTTTATAAAAAAATACTCGCATTATTAATTTTCAGCCAGGTAGCAGTATCCATATCTTCAGCTCAGATATCAGGAAAGGTGGATGCAGACCCCGGTAAGGAAAAATACATCCCCAATACGGTGGTTTATATTGATCATGTGGACAAAGTATTCCATCCTCCTGAAGTAAATCCGAAAATGAACCAGAAGGGACTGAAATTCATTCCGCATGTGTTGCCTGTGGTGGTGGGAACAACCATTGATTTCCTGAACAGCGATGACGTGTTACATAATGTTTTTACTCCGGATGCCTGCGCAAATAAATTTAATCTGGGCACATGGCCAAAAAATGAGATGAGATCCTTTACCTATGATAAACTTGGCTGTGAGTCCGTCCTTTTATGTAATGTCCATCCCGAAATGGAGGCTTTCGTTCTGGTTCTGCAAAACCCGTATTTCGCTGTTCCGGACGGATCGGGTAATTTCAGAATAGACAATGTGCCTCCCGGCAGATATACATTGAAAGTTTGGAATGACAGACTGAGGGCAGAAGAACAGGAAATTTCAGTTTCAAATTCCGGAATCACTGATTTACAAATACATCTGGAAAAATAATGGCATGTTTTTCAAAAGATTCATCATAAAAAAGTTCTGGATTGTTGTGGCTGCAACCATTGTAGGGGCATTGGCTGGTGGACTGGCGGGATCCGGCACAGAAGCACCTGCCAGTAAAAATATTACAATCAAAGCCAGACAATACGCCTATGATCCGCCCAAAATTATAGCCAACAAAGGAGATACACTTTTACTGGAACTGGCCTCACTTGATGTTGTCCATGGATTTTATCTTGAAGGATATGATGTTGATGCCGAAATTCACCCCGGAATAAATACGTTTAAAATCAGAAAACCCTCGGAAGGTTATAATTGGGAAACTGCAGATGTAATAACTGTAATTCTGACCAGGAGAGGAAAATTCAGGTATCGTTGTTCGCATACCTGCGGGACAATGCATCCCTTTATGCAGGGAGAACTGATTGTTAAACCAAATACTCCCTACCACGCGGGACTGGGTGGTATCGCAGGCTTTGCCATTGGTTTGTTCATGATGATGGGTATTTCTTCGAAAGAATTAAAAGTTGTGACAGCTGGTAAATAATTCAGGAATGAGAATCCAAATAAAAAGTAAAAAACCTGATTCTGATGAACAGGTTTTAACTAACATATGGAAGAAGCAGGAGCCAAGGATCGATCTCCTTAAAAAGTTTCCAATCCTGGATAAGTTTGTCAAATCAAGATACTTCCAGAACCTGCTTATATTACCTAGCCTTATCGTTTTTTACATGATTCTTATTGCGGGATTTTTCGGAACACCCGTAGGAAATAAAAATATTGCTATCGTTTTTACCTGGATACTCTGGTGGTTTCTGCTTATTGCCATTCTGGTACCCTTTGCATCAAGAATTTGGTGTGCGATGTGCCCCCTGCCGTTTTTTGGAGAATTGGCACAGCGTCTTACATTTTTCAGGGTGAGGGAGGGTAAAACGGGACCTCTGAAAAACAAGATGTTTGGACTAAACCGTAAATGGCCCAGGTTTCTGAAAAATATATGGGTGCAGAATATAAGCTTCCTGGCTCTGTGTACTTTTAGTGCGGTACTTGTGACCAGGCCGTTTGTTACAGCGATGGTCCTGGGTTCTATGATAATTCTGGGTATTCTGTTTGCACTGGTTTACAGGCTAAGGGTTTTTTGCAGCTATATCTGCCCGGTAAGTGGATTTCTGAGTTTGTATTCTATGACATCAACACTTGAAGTAAGATCGAGAAGCACTGATGAATGTAAAAAATGCAAATCAAAATCATGTATAACCGGAAATGAAAAGGGCTATGGCTGTCCCTGGTTTATTTACATGGGAAAACATGAAAGGAATAATTATTGCGGACTCTGCATGGAATGCGTGAAGTCATGTCCGAATGACAACATCGCCCTTAATCTCAGGCCCTTCGCAAGCGAAACCAAGATAAAAAGTTTTGATGAGGCATGGAAGGGATTCATCATGCTTGGACTGGCTATGGCATATTCCATAATTCTTCTTGGCACAAACGGTCAGATTAAGGACTGGGCAAATGCCCTTGAAACGGGCATGTGGACCGGGTTTTTAAAATATTCAGGTATTTTATGGAGCTCATCCTTATTACTTCTTCCCGCTGTTTTCCTCGGATTCTCATTTCTCTCTAAATTAATATCCGGAAACAAGGAAGTTTCTGTAAAGGAAGTTTTTCTTAATTACTCATATGTAATAGTTCCTCTTGGCCTGCTTTCCTGGATTGCCTTCAGCCTGCCCCTTATTTTCGTAAACGGTTCGTACATTATTTCAGTAATCTCCGATCCTATGGGCTGGGGATGGGATTTGTTCGGCACAGCCGGGTTTCACTGGCAGCCATTATTGCCGGAGTATCTTGTTTATATTCAAATAATATTATTGACCACAGGTCTGTACTTTGCCATGACCAGGGCAAAAACAATCAGTGAAAGATTATTCAATACAAGAAAACAGGCAATTCGCAGCCTGATTCCCATCAGTCTCTTTTCTTTGATCGTATGCTTTGCCTTTCTCAGGTTTTTTGTGGGTTAGCCATTGAATATTATAAATAAGGAAATTATGCCAGTTGAACTCAGAAAAAACAAATCTCTGATCATTGAAATTGCAGCTCTGATCGTACTTATTATTATAATGGTCGGATTGCCGGGGTTTGTATTTATGAATGCACCCTGGAATTCTGAATACCGGGATTACCGGGTAATTAATTTAACAGCAGTTGCCAAGGACGGAGTCTGGACAGAGGAAAAGGTGACAAACCTGAATTATTGGAATCGAAAATTTAAACCGGCAGGATTGGAGCTTAACAGGGGAGAGAAAGTCCTGTTCAGGCTCACCAGCATGGATGTAACGCATACCTTTTACGTGCCGGACCTGAATATAGGGCCGGTGGAAGTCAAAGGTGGGACTGTATATGAGGTTCCTTTCATCGCAGATACAATTGGATCATTTAGATATTATTGCACCACCATTTGTGGTGATTGCCATTATTACATGCAGGGCGAAATCCTGGTATCAGAGAACAATGAAACGCCTTTCCAGACTTCCACAGTAAAAATTACAGCTGAGCCTTTGCAGTCCTGTGATCACGAACATCAACCGGAATTATCCGGTTCATTTGTTGAAACAGGCTACAATCTGTATACATCTCTGGGGTGCATTACCTGCCATGGTG
>DRHS01000192.1 GCA_011053095.1 Bacteroides sp. | reverse complement strand
CAAGAGAGCTTTTTCGACCTGGTGGTTATCATTCGCGGAGGAGGTTCAAAATCCGATCTGGCCTGCTTTGACAGCTATGACCTGGCATTTCATATATCACAATTTCCAATTCCCGTCCTTACAGGTATTGGTCATGAACAGGACGATACAATAACCGACCTGTTCATGACCAATACCTGTAAGGACGGGAATTGGAAATTGTGATATATGAAATGCCAGGTCATAGCTGTCAAAGCAGGCCAGATCGGATTTTGAACCTCCTCCGCGAATGATAACCACCAGGTCGAAAAAGCTCTCTTGTTCAAAGATCTTTTCTAAGCAACCCATAATACTGCTTTCTGCATTTTCTCCCTGCATGGCAGCAGGATATAATTTTGTATAAAACTTATATCCATAGGGGTTGTTCAGGAGTTGTTCAAGGAAATCCTCATAGCCGGCTGCAGTTTTTGAAGAGATGACTGCGATTCTTTGAGGAACTTCAGGGAGTATAGTCTCCCTGTTCATATTCAGAACCCCTTCTTTTTCGAGCCTGCTGATGATCTCCTGTCTTTTTCTCTCCACATCACCCAGAGTATAGCTGGGATCTATATCCTTGATATTAAGGCTTATACCGTATACAGGGTGGTACTCTACCGAGGCCGCAACCATTATTTTAATTCCTGCATGCAGTTCGTATCCCGTTGTGGTCTCAAAATAGGGTTTCAGCATCCGGTAGGCGGATGACCATATTGTTGCCCTCGCCTTGGCTAGAAGACTGTCTGAGTCCTCATCCTTTTCTACCAGTTCAAGATAGCAATGTCCGCTATAATTCTCTTTGATATCACTGATTTCAGCGACTATCCAGCGCGGTTTTTTAAAATTGCCCTGCAGGACATTTCGAATCTCATCCTGAAGTTCGGAGAGTTTACTTATTTCACCGGTTTTGCCAGTCATCAGAGCTTAATAAACATACCCCTAGCTACCCTTCCTGCAGATGAAACAACAATTACATAGCTTCCTTCGGAAAGGAATTGAATGGGTATTGGTGTATTTTTTTTTGGGAAAGTGACAATTTTTCCACCAGTTATTCTTCTTCCCCTGATATCGTATATTTCATAGGTAGATACCCCAGGGGGGTACTGATTCGCAGAAATGGTAATATGGTCCAAGGCAGGATTGGGGAAGATCGTAAGGGTAGGAGATGAAAACACGATCAATTCGTTACCGGTAATAATGTCATTCGCAAGGGAAAAATTTGGAATCCCATAGCCATACAGGCTGTCCGGATAAGGATTCAGGGATCCGCTGGAACGGATAGACTCGATCAATTGATAATTGCTGATATCCCTGTTCTTCTGCCAGAGGCATGCTACAAGTCCCGCTGTAACTGGTGAAGAAAAGGATGTACCATTTCCCTGGCTGACCAGACCGCTTGAGCGAATCAACCATGTTTGAACGCCCTGGGCCATTACATCGGGCTTGATACGCCCATCGGCACTGGGTCCCCTGCTACTGAAAACTGCCCTGTATCCAAACGCATCTACTGCCCCTATTGCAAGTACACTGTCACCGTCGGAGGGAGCCGTAATATAAACCCAGGGATTTTCGGGCCTGCCTGAATTCCCTGCACTGGTTACTACAGCTATCCCCTTTGTAGCTGCCATCTGGGCGGCCCGGGTGACCAGCGTGGTTTTTCCATCCATTTCGGAATAGGTATAATTATGGAGTTCATCTGAAAAACCGACAGAATACCCAAGGGAAGTGTTAATAACATCAGCACCCAGGGAATCTGCCAGTTCGGCTCCTGCAAGCCAGTTGGCCTCTTCAATTCGGAACTCAGTCCATGTATCTTCTGTCTGCATAAGGTAATAGCTGGCTTTGGGGGCAGAGCCTCTGAATTGTCCGGGTACATCACCTCCCATGGTTGACAGGACATTTGTACCGTGGGAGCCGTTACCTCCAAAGAAAAAATTTGAATCGGGCTCGACATAACTTCTTGTCCCAAGAATCCTGCCTGTCATAAAGAGGGAATCGAAGCCGGAAATGGTATCTGCATTGGCAAATCCGCCGTCCAGAACGGCAATAAGCATTCCCTCGCCTTTATATCCCTGTTCATGCAGTACATGGCCCTGAAGCATCTCAACCTGATGATCCGAAGGCAGGACCTCACCTTCGGCAATGGCATCCCATTTATTCATTGAGCTCTTTTTGGTCAGGTTCGAGCGATAGAGATATTCCACATCTGAAACAAAAGACAGATCCGATATTGCATTGGCCAGGCTGGAGTCCGTCGTCCGAACCACTGCCGCATTCAACCATTTGCTGGAATAAAGGATCTTCAGCGGATATTCCCCCAGGCTGTCCAGGTAAGCATCACTGACCGGAAGATCCTGCTCCGATATTTGGATTTCCTGACGGGTGCGACGGTCAAGTGATCTCTGTGAGAGGAATTCTTCCGGCCGGTCTATCGAATATTCATTGTGATCCTTATCCGTAAGCTGAACCCAGAATTTGTAAAATGTTTCCTGCGGCATGGCTTCCAATCCTGCAAGCAGAAGTAAACATGTAAACAACCCTCTCATATTCAGTAAATTAATAGACATCAGGGTTTGCGTTCAAAAAAATTATCAAAATCCGGTTCCGGGATCTTTCCATTGTTTTTTTCTATTTCGTCCACAAACTCTTTTACCCATTTCTCCATCTCTTCCTTATCCAGAATTTCACCCTCCTTATAGCTCAGGCTGCGCTGTAAATTTCCTTCCTCGTCATAAAACTTCCACTCCCCGTCCTGGCTGCCATTTAAATAGTTGCCTTCAAGCATAAGAATGTTATTGCGGTTGTAAACCTTGTATGGCCCGTGAATTTTATCCATAACATGATGGGAGCTCAGACGGAGGGTTGAGTCATCGTAGTATTGTTCCCACTGCCCATTTTTCAGATCATCTTTCCAGAATATAACTTCGGCTTTTCCTCCTGCGGAATAATATTTAATAGCAGGGCCGACTTTTAATCCCATGACATAGGATTCTCTGTAGGAGAGGTTTCCGGTATAGTAAGAATAGAAATTCCAGATGCTGTCCCTCATTTGTTTGTTATACTTTCCCTCCGCACCTTTCTGTGCATTTTTGAAATACAGGGATGCATATGTTATTTCGGATTTTTCAATATAAATGAGTTCTGCCCGGAGATTTCCATCGTCGTAGAACCTAAGCATTTTTCCAAGCGGTTTGTTATCCAGGAAATAACCCTTATACAGGGGTTTGCCATTCGGATAATCTTTTTCCCACCATCCCTGTTTCCATCCGTTTTCATCTGTCTGGTTCCAGAGGGTATCTGAAAATGCGGAACTGAATCCGTTGATTGTTAAAAGGACAAATACTGAGAGCGCAAAGATATTCCGGAAGCTCGAAGGCATAATTTATTAGTTTAATGTAAAACTATGTTGTTTCTCGTAAAACGAAAAAATATGATGAATAATTTTTAATTATTTGATTTAATCAAATTCTGTGCCTGACTTGGACCGTACCAAAAATGAAAGGCCGCCTCTGATTACTCAGAAACAGCCTTTATATTATCAATTCCGGTAGCAGGGAACTTCTTTGAAGGAGTCCCGTTACGCACGGTCTCAGCTTATTTGACTTCCTCGAAATCTACATCTGTGACTTCCTGGTCATCTTTTCCATCACCGGCATCCTGTCCCGGGTCACCAGCAGCATCGGCAGTGGGACCTCCGCCCTGTTCCTGGCTTGCCTTATATAGTTCTTCAGAGGCAGCCTTCCATAAAGTGTTCAGTTCTTCAGTAGCCTTTTCAACAGCTTCCAGATCCTGGGTTTTATGAGCCTCTTTAAGGGTTTCAAGTGCCTTTTCAATGGGCTCCTTCTTCTCTGCGGGCAGTTTATCGCCGAATTCCTTCAATTGCTTCTCAGACTGGAAAATCAAAGCATCTGCAGCATTCATCTTATCTACCTTTTCCCTGGCTTCCTTATCTGTGGCTTCGTTTTCCTGTGCCTCTTTCTTCATTTTTTCGATCTCCTCATCCGTCAGGCCCGTTGAAGCTTCGATACGTATGCTTTGTTCTTTGCCCGTACCCTTATCTTTTGCAGATACATTAAGGATTCCGTTTGCATCGATGTCGAAAGTGACTTCAACCTGAGGGATTCCTCTTTGGGAAGGCGGGATACCGTCAAGATGGAAACGACCTATGGTCTTGTTTCCCTGGGCCATTGGCCTCTCTCCCTGGAGAACATGAATCTCGACGGAAGGCTGGTTATCCGCAGCCGTTGTAAAAGTCTCGGCTTTTTTTGTAGGAATGGTGGTGTTGGCGTCAATAAGACGTGTCATCACGCTTCCCATTGTTTCGATACCAAGTGAAAGCGGGGTAATGTCGAGCAGGAGCACGTCCTTTACCTCACCTGTAAGCACTCCTCCCTGGATTGCAGCACCAACAGCAACCACTTCATCGGGATTAACTCCCTTTGAGGGGTCTTTGCCAAAAATTTTCTTTACCGTTTCCTGAATTGCAGGGATACGGGTTGATCCTCCAACGAGGATTACCTCGTCAACTTCGGAAGGCTTCATTCCTGCATCTTTGAGAGCTTTTTTACAGGGCTCAACAGTCGCCTGAATAAGCTCATCCGCCAGGCTCTCAAATTTTGCTTTACTGAGTGATTTTACCAGGTGCTTGGGTATCCCGTCGACCGGCATAATATAAGGAAGGTTGATTTCCGTACTTGAGGAGCTGGAGAGTTCAATTTTTGCTTTTTCAGCAGCTTCCTTTAGTCTTTGAAGTGCCATGGGATCCTTACGAAGGTCAATGTTTTCATCTTTTTTGAACTCATCTGCAAGCCAGTCAATAATAACCTGGTCGAAATCATCACCTCCAAGGTGGGTATCGCCGTTGGTTGACTTTACTTCAAATACGCCATCACCCAGTTCGAGAATGGAGATATCAAAGGTTCCACCTCCAAGGTCGAAAACAGCCACTTTAATGTCCCTGTCCTTTTTATCAAGTCCATAGGCCAGGGCTGCTGCAGTTGGTTCATTAATTATACGCTTTACGTTCAGTCCCGCAATTTCACCGGCTTCTTTCGTGGCCTGGCGCTGCGAATCACTGAAGTAGGCTGGAACGGTAACAACCGCATCTGAAACCTCGTGCCCGAGATAATCTTCAGCTGTTTTCTTCATTTTCTGCAGAATCATGGCAGAAATTTCCTGTGGAGTATACTTCCGGTCATCAATCTGTACCCTTGGTGTATTGTTTTCTCCTTTAACAACTTTATAAGGTACCCGCTTTACTTCTTTCTGCACTTTGTCAAAGGTTTCACCCATAAACCGCTTGATGGAGGATATTGTTTTGACAGGATTAGTAATTGCCTGTCTTTTGGCAGGATCTCCGACCTTTCGTTCACCGTTCTCAACAAATGCGACCATTGAAGGGGTTGTACGCTTTCCCTCTGAGTTGGGAATCACAATCGGCTCGTTGCCCTCCATAACGGCGACACATGAGTTGGTGGTTCCTAAGTCAATTCCAATTATTTTACTCATTTTTATATCTTATTTATAATTATTATCTCGATTTCCATATCTCAGGTCAAGCATTGTGCCAATCAGTGAGAAAGTGAAATATTGGCATTTGATTCAGGTCCGGATAGTCAGTATTACCAGGGATGTGACAAAAAGTCAGACCGGTCTGATATGAAAAAACCTTCCGAATCGCGGGTGTTCTCAGTATTAATTATAAACTTTGTACGCTCAGAAAATCTGTATTATGGCCCTACATGAAATTGTCAGACGTGTCACCACGCATGTACTTCACGAGATGAAGTTAAAAGGTGAAAAGATTGCAATGCTCACTGCATATGATTATTCGATGGCGAGAATCATCGATGAGGCGGGCATTGATATTATCCTGGTTGGCGACTCAGCCTCCAATGTCATGGCCGGTCATGAAACCACACTTCCCATAACCCTTGATCAGATGATCAACCATGCTGCTGCAGTTGTTCGTGCAGTAAACAGGGCGCTGATAGTCTGTGATCTGCCATTCGGAACATACCAGGGTAACTCCCGGGAGGCACTTGCTTCATCAATCCGCATAATGAAGGAAACAGGGTCACATGCTGTAAAAATGGAAGGAGGAAGAGAGATACAGGAATCTGTTGTCAGGATTCTTTCCGCAGGGATACCCGTAATGGGTCACCTGGGTCTCACACCTCAGTCTATCCATAAATTTGGAACCTATGTAGTCAGGGCAAGGGAAGAAGGGGAGGCAAAAAAATTAGTTGAAGACGCTCATATTCTTGAGGATTCCGGTTGTTTCGGGATTGTTCTGGAGAAGATCCCTGCTTCTCTGGGCAAAACGGTTTCAAAAGAAATTAAAATCCCGACCATAGGAATTGGGGCGGGTCCTCATGTGGATGGACAGGTATTGGTCCTTCACGACATGCTGGGTATAACACAGGAGTTTAGTCCCAGGTTCCTCCGCCGTTATCACAACCTTCACGCTGAGATCAAAGGCGCTGTCGAGACCTATATTGAGGACGTGCGCTCCCTTGACTTCCCCAACGAAAAGGAACAATATTAAACATGGACCCGGACTTGAAGCATGCATATCGTCTGAAATCAGATGAGTAAAAAACTGGATATATTATTCGAAGACAATCACCTGATTGCAGTTAATAAGCGGGCAGGGGACCTGGTGCAGGGTGACAGTACCGGTGATATATCTCTGGATCTTCAACTGAAGCAGTACATTAAGAAAAAGTATAATAAACCAGGGGAGGTATTCCTTGGGGTTGTACACCGGATAGACCGTCCGGCAAGTGGAGTTGTTGTGTTTGCAAGGACCGGCAAAGCCCTGGCCCGAATGAACAACCTGTTCAGGGACCGGGAGATTCAGAAGACTTATTGGTGCATTGTAAAGGAAATGCCTTTACCGGAAGAAGCGACCTTGAAGCATCACCTGGTAAAGAAGGAATCTCAGAACAAGTCGTATGCTTATTCCAAAAAGCAAAAAGGCACCAAGGAGGCCATCCTGGATTACAGGCTCATTGCCCGTTCTGACAATTATTTTCTTCTTCAGGTTCACCTGCATACCGGAAGGCATCACCAGATCCGCTGCCAGCTGGCAAAAATAGGATCACAAATAAAGGGTGATCTGAAATATGGTTATCCCCGTTCCAATAAAGATGGGAGCATAAGCCTGCATGCCCGATCACTGGAGTTTATACACCCGGTCAGAAAAGATCCTGTTATCATCAAAGCACCGGTTCCGGATGATCCGCTCTGGCAGGCCCTCACCTCTGAGCAGACCTGATACTAAACCCTTCATCATGATTTATAATTATGGATTGCCGAGGCATTGCCAAGACATTGCTAATTCGTCTCGGCTTTCTGTGGCAGAATAACCACAGAAAGAAGGTTCCTTAAATAGCAATCCCTCTGGCATTATGCAAAATTTAATGAAGCACTTGGATAAAATGGTTTATTTCAGGAATGAGGCGTCGAAGGAGAGGGGGAGGAGGTCTTTGACCGAATTGACGATCTGGATGCGGTTTTTCCCGTACATAAGGATGCGAATGGGTTGCTGGAAGCGGTTTTCTGATTCGAGCAGGGACTGCCGGCAGGATCCACAGGGGTAGACAGGTTCCTCCAGGAATTCGTCGTTCATCATAGCTGTGACGGCCAGCAATTGGATACCTGAGTCAGGGTGGTTGGCATTGGCGGCGAACATGGCAACCCGCTCTGCACATAGTCCATCGGGATAAGCTGCATTTTCCTGGTTGTTTCCGGTGACCAGTTCCCCGGAGGTGAGCAGCAGGGCGGCTCCTACGTGGAATTTAGAATAGGGTGCATAGGCGCGGGCGGCAGCATTTTTAGCTGCGGAAATAACCTGCTGCTCCTTTGCAGAAAGATCTTCCGGTCTCGCTGCTTCTTCAATATTTATGCGGATTTCCACGTTTAATCCCATTGGGGTTTATCAAAAATACGAATCTTGTTGATAAGTCCAAGGCTTTCCCCCGAAAGGGTGAAATCATAAATATTATTTTAGACTCAAATTCTCATGCCATGCGATTGTATGATAAAGGTCTGATACTGATGTTGTTGCTCCTGATGAATGTCATTGCTTCACAGGCGCAGAAGTGGACGAGGGAGGAATATGTAGACAGGTACAGTGACTGGGCGGTGGATGAGATGAAACGAAGTGGGATACCGGCAAGTATTACCCTTGCACAGGGAGTTCTGGAGTCGGATAACGGAAATTCTACATTGTCGACCCGGGGAAATAACCATTTCGGGATAAAGTGCCATGGATGGAAGGGCAAGAAGATAATACACGATGATGATGCAAAAAACGAATGTTTTCGAAAATATAAATCTGCCAGGGAATCGTATGTGGATCACACGGATTTCCTGATGGGTAGTCCCCGGTACAGCTTCCTTTTCGAGCTCGACCAGACGGATTACCGTGGATGGGCGAAGGGATTAAAGAAGGCAGGGTATGCCACGGCTCCCAAGTATGCGAATCTTCTGATCAGGATAATTGAGGAGAATGAACTGGACCGGTATGACAGTGGTAAGAGGCGGCCTAAGGATAAGGATCCTTCTGAGCCAGGACTGGCTGATATTGACGATCCGACGCTTGGTGATGTTGATGATTTCGAGGTGGAAGTAGGCAGAAGAATCCTGGTACGGAACCGTATAAATTATATCATTGTCAGGGAGGCTGATACCTATCAGAGTCTTAACAAAGAGCTGGATCTGATGCCTTTTGAACTTGCGAAATACAATGAGATCGAGAGGGATTCGAAGCTTGTCAAGGGAGGAGTTATTTATCTGCAGCCCAAGCGGGGCAAGGCATCTGTTGAATTCAGGTTCCATACAGTTGAGGAAGGGGAGACAATGTATGAGATCTCCCAGATGTATGGAATAAAGCTGAAAAAATTATTGCAGAAAAACCTAATGGAGCCCGGGGAGAAGCCATATCCTGGTGATGTTATTCACCTGCGCAAGAAAAAGGAATCGGTAGAGCAGGATGATTCGATGTTCCCGGAGGAGACAGATGAGGTTCCCGATACAAGCGGGATTGGATGATACGGTCAGCGAGATTGGATGATCTGGTTCTGATTGGATGATCTGGTTCTGATTGGATGATACGGTCAGTGAGATTGGATGATCTGGTTCTGATTTAGACTATTGTGCAGGTGGACAGGTCCTTGAATCCGCGGCAGAATTCGTCTATTTCCATTCTCTTTTTTCCTTCGACCTGAACATCTTTCAGGTTGAGAATGCCAGATCTGCAGACTACTTCGAGCCTGTTTCTTCCGTCGCTCAGAAGGGTTCCGGGGGGAAACACACTATCCCTGTCCTTTTTTTCAGAAGCATATACCTTTAGCATGAGTTCCTTGCCTTCCGGGGTGACAATGGTGGTCCACGCAGTCGGGTAGGGTGAGAGTCCCCTGACATGGTCATATACACACTGAACATTCTGGTTCCAGTTGATTTTGCAATCCTCCTTATGGATTTTTGGAGCGGATTTTAATTTTTCCTCCGGATTGAGAAGTTTTGACTGGGCAATTTCCTTTGTATCCCCGGTCTCTATAGCCCGGACAGTCCGTACCAGGAGTTCAGCCCCCTTTTTCATGATCCTGTCATGCAAGATTCCTGCATTATCATCAGGATCTATGGGTACAGGTTCCTGCATGATAACCTTGCCGGTATCTATATCTTTTTCAATGAAGAAAGTACTGACCCCTGTTTCTTTTTCACCGTTCATTATGGCCCGGTTTATCGGAGCGGCACCACGATACTGTGGAAGAAAGGAGGCGTGCAGGTTAATGCTGCCTTTCGGAGGCATTCCCCATACTTCTTCAGGGAGCATCCTGAAAGCTACAACAGCTATAAGTTCAGGTTCAAGTTTATTCAGTGCCTCAAGAAAATCGACTGATTTGAGTTTTTCTGGCTGCAGGATATTAAGACTATTTTCGAGTGCAAAATCCTTTACCGCAGATGATTTCACCTTTCTTCCACGGCCGGCAGGTTTATCGGGTGCCGTAACCACACCAACGATGGTCTGTCCATCATCAATCAGGGCAGAAAGGCTGGAGACTGCAATCTCCGGTGTTCCCATGAAAAGTATTCTCATTCGTCAGGTTCGTATTTTGCGAGATCCAGGAAATGGCCCATTCTATCCTGTTTGGTTTTAAGGTAGAAGGCATTGTGCTTGTTCGGCTCAATGATCAGTGGTAAATTTTCTACAATTGTGAGCCCGTATCCTTCCAGACCTGCTCTTTTTACAGGGTTGTTGGTAATCAGCCTGAGCTTTCCGAGTCCCAGTTCAACAAGTATATTTGCTCCAACACCGTAATCTCTTTCATCTTCCGAGAAACCCAGATCGAGGTTTGCGTCAACGGTATCCTTTCCCTGTTCCTGCAGTTTGTATGCGCGTATCTTGTTGAAGAGTCCGATCCCTCTTCCTTCCTGGTTCAGATAGATTATAACACCTTTTCCTTCTTTTTCTATTATCTCCATGGATTTGTGAAGCTGGGCTCCACAATCACAACGATAGGATCCGAAAATATCACCGGTTATACAGGATGAGTGCACCCTGGTGAGCACTGCCTCATCACGTGTCCACTCACCTTTCACAAGGGCAATATGTTCCAGTCCGTTGGATTTTTGAATAAACGGGATTAGTTTGAAATTACCGAAGGGTGTAGGAAGATTCACATCCACTCCCTTCTTTACAATACTTTCAGTCCGGAGTCGATATGAGATAAGGTCTTTAATGGTAACGAGCTTCAGATTGAATCGTTTGGCAATGTCAAATAGCTCTGGCAGCCTTGCCATTGACCCGTCCTCGTTCATAATTTCCACAAGAGCTCCTCCGGCTTGTAAACCGGCCATTCGGGTCAGATCAACTGTTGCTTCTGTATGACCTGACCTTCTGAGAACACCTTTGGATTTTGCTTTCAGCGGAAAAATATGTCCCGGTCTTGCCAGATCTCCGGGCCGTGTAACCCCATCAACGAGGGCCCTTATAGTTTTGGCGCGGTCTCCGGCTGAAATTCCGGTAGTGGTCCCATGTCCTCTAAGGTCTACGGATATTGTGAAAGCAGTCTCGTGAAAGCTTGTGTTTTTACCGGCCATCATATCAAGTTCGAGCTCATCGCATCTTTCTTCTGGGATTGCGGTACAGATGAGTCCACGTCCATGCGTGGCCATAAAATTGACTGTTTCAGTAGTTATAAGTTCAGCGGCAGCAACAAAGTCTCCCTCATTCTCCCTATCCTCATCATCAACCACAATAATCGTATTTCCCTTCCTGATTTCATCAATGGCTTCGTCAATTGTACCGAATACGCCAAGATCAGTCTTCTGTTCTCTCTGTTGGATGCCAGACATTCGTTTCCCTTCCTCTCAAAAATTTTATAAATCCTGCCAGCAGGGCAAGGTTCATACTGTAGAAATGTGTAATGAACCGCAAAAATACAATATGTACGCCTATTTTCCTTAATAAAAAGTCAATAATTGGACTGACAAGCAACACTGCATGGAATATCAGAAGAGCCTTGTAAAACTGACTTGTAGTTGATAAAATGATATTGGAAGCCATTACCAGCAATAAGAAGAAAGGGCCAAACCATCGAATGACTTTATGTGAAAAGAAGCTGAAAGCAAGGCCGGTATCGGGTGGCCATAACAAGGAAAAAAAGGTTCTCAGATTCTGAAAATTGCCTGCTGAGATGCGAATTTTTCTCCGGAATTCCTCTGAAAGACGGTTGGGTACATTCTCAAGGCAAATCGCCTCCATTTCAAGTATACAATCCTTTTTGGCTTCGAGCACCTTCATTGTTATGTAAAAATCATCGACAGAGTAACCCTCCGGAACATATTTATACAATTCATTTCGAATAGCGTAACAGGCCCCATAAGCACCAATCATACTTCCCCAT
>DRHS01000191.1 GCA_011053095.1 Bacteroides sp. | reverse complement strand
TTCCTATTGTGTTTCGCCACTTGTAACATACTCCTTTGGCCATATAGATTTCACCCAGCTTGCCATCATTCATAAATTTTACGGCAGATTGGGCACATGGATTGCTTCTTTGTTCAGATCCGTCCTGTACAATCTTTTTATATTTTTTAGCCGCCTCCACAAGTTTCCTTCCCTCATGAAATGTATGGCAGACGGGTTTTTCTACCGTGACATGTTTACCGGCCTGCAGCGCCCATATCGAGGCCAGTGTATGCCAGTGATTGGGAGTGACAATGGATACTGCATCTACATCCTTGTCCTCATATAATTTTCTGAGGTCTGTGTATAATTTTGGTTCACGGAGGTCCTTATCCTTGAATTGTTTTTTTAATCTTTCGGCAAAAAGATTTTCATCTACATCACAAAGTGCGGTAACTTCCACGTTATCCAGAGCCTGGTATTCCCTTACATGGCTCATTCCCTGTCCCCTGATACCAATAACAGCAACATTTACCCGGTCATTGGCCCCTCTCCAGTTCGAATTGGTCAATATCACAGGTGCCGCGCCCGCGGCCAGGCCTCCTTTTGTGGAGATCTCGAGAAATTTTCTTCGTTTCATTTTAGTTGGTTTATGGTTTTAAAAGCCAGGTTCGAAATTCGGTCATTAATATTTCTCAAGGTAAATTTATCAAATATTGCTTACCCCGGGGCAGCAATGGTGATTTTTGGTTTGAAAGACCCTGAACCGGACAAAGATCAATAAATGCAATAATTAATCAGATTATGCATTGAAGGCTGGGACCGGATGATCTATCTTTATCCAAATAATATTTGTCATGAAAAGATTATTGATCCTGATTTCATCTACAGGATTCCTGTTTCAGGCAGGTATCCATGTAAATGCCCAATCCAACACTGACAAACAAGAAGTCCGGATTGTCATTAATTCCGATCTCGGAAAAGAAGTGATCAACAAGCACATCTACGGACATTTTTCTGAGCATCTTGGCCATTGTATATATGAAGGATACTGGGTAGGTGAGGAGTCCGGAATCCCCAATACCAGGGGTATCCGGGATGATATTGTGGATGCACTGAAGGAATCTTCAATTCCGAATCTTCGCTGGCCCGGAGGCTGTTTTGCAGATGAGTATCATTGGATGGACGGGATAGGGCCCAGAGACCAGCGGCCGAAAATGATAAATACCCACTGGGGTGGAGTAACCGAAGACAACAGCTTCGGAACACATGAATTCCTCGATCTCTGCGAACTACTTAATACTGAGCCCTATATCTGCGGAAATGTCGGAAGCGGAACCGTTGAGGAAATGTCGAAATGGGTTGAATACATAAACTTCGATGGCGTAAGTCCCATGGCAGACCTTCGACGCACGAATGGAAGGGAAAACTCCTGGGGATTGACATACTGGGGAGTCGGAAATGAGAATTGGGGTTGCGGGGGACGGATGCGTCCCGAATTCTATGCCGACCAGTACCGCAGGTTTGCAACCTATTGCAGGAATTACGGGGATAACCGTCTTCGTAAAATTGCAGGGGGATCACACGACGATAATTATAACTGGACAGAGGTGATGATGAAGGAAATACCTCTCAACATGATGTGGGGACTGTCACTGCATTACTACATGACTGAATGGGGCAACAAGGGATCTGCCACTGAATTCGAAGAAGATGAGTATTTCAGAACCATGAAAATGGCAGTTAACTTTGGAAGCCTTCTTGATGGGCATATCCGGGTTATGGATAAATACGATCCACGGAACCGGGTGGCCCTTGTTGTTGACGAATGGGGTACCTGGTGGAATGTGGAACCCGGAACAAACCCTGGTTTTCTTTACCAGCAGAACACCATGCGTGACGCATTCGTTGCTGCTTTGTCACTAAACCATTTCAACGATCGCTGCAAGAGGATAAAAATGGCAAATATAGCCCAGACAGTAAATGTCTTGCAGGCCATGATCCTTACCGATGAAGAACGGATGATCCTTACTCCGACCTATCATGTTTTTGAAATGTACAAGGTTCACCAGGATGCCACCATGCTTCCACTTGATCTGGATTCGGACCTTGAATACAAGCATGGCGATAATAAGCTGTCAGCAATCAGCGCATCAGCCTCCAGGGATGCCGAGGGAGCAATTCATGTTTCACTGGTAAACATTGATCCGGAGCAGGCAACAGATGTAAGTATTGATATCCGTGGAGGGGATGTATCTGAAGTTAATGGTAGAATTCTTACGGCCGGGGAGCTTAATGCACATAATTCCTTTGATGAGCCTGAATCCGTAAAACCTGAACCATTTAAGGCTGCCAGGCTGAGTAAGCAGAACCTGAGCTTCAGGCTGCCTGCAAAATCAATTGTTGTGCTGGAAATAAAATAACTCCCAGGCCCAATGAATATTTAATCCACAAGGAAAATAAGGGATTCCACAGAACTCATTATTGCCGTCAAAATCTATTGTTGTCTTTAATTTAATACATATATTGGTAATGATTTAGGCCTTCATTTCTCTTTATGGAAGATTTTTGCAAATATGTAACACCGGGTCAGGAGGATGTAAATTGGGGCCTATCTGTCAATTGTGTCGGGCAGGCATTCATCGAACCAGGAGCTATTTACCCACCCAGGATTCATCCATCCGGATATTACTTTAATTTTGCCAGAGGGCGTGTTCTAAGTGAATATCAGATCAATTACATCACTGAAGGAGAAGGGTTTTATGAGAATAATCTGGGGAGGTATAAAATTAATCCCGGGTCAATGCTTATATCAAAACCAGGGATATGGCATCGATACCGGCCCAAAAAAAGTGTGGGATGGACTGAACACTATGTGGGATTTAATGGACACGTTGCAGACGGCATTTTCTCCCAACCCTGGTTTCGTAATCAAAAGGCAGTCATCGAAATAGGGAATCGTGAAGAAATTATTGACACCTATTACAAGATTTTTGATTATGTGACCGAGGAGAAGCCAGGCTTTCAGCAGGTATCAGCAGGAATGCTCATGAAACTTTTTGGATTCATGGTCTCAATTGATAAACAAAAAGGCTTCTCAGGAAAAAGGATTGAGCAGATAATTCAGAAAGCCTGTTTTATGATTCGTGAGAATGTTGAATCGGAAATTGATTTCAAAGATTTTGCAGATTGCCACAACATTGGGTATTCATATTTCAGAAAAATGTTCAAGAAGTACACAGGGATTCCTCCGGTACAGTACCACCTGGATTTGAAAATGTTAAGGGCAAAGGAGATGCTTCTGTTTTCTGATAAAATCATTAAGGAAATAAGTTACGAGCTGGGATTCCAGTCCATATATTATTTTAGCAGGGTGTTTAAGAGCAAGCTTGGAGTTTCACCTTCGGAGATTCGAAAGGCTGTTAAAGATTAATAGAAACCTAATATTTAGATTATTGGCACATCATTCAAGAACCTGGTTTGGTATTATTTTGGAATCGTCGATCTAATTAATTGTGTTGAAAACACTAATCCAATAAAACATTCAAAATGAAAAAAAATCTTTTATTAAAAGTTACATGCCTGTACATTTTCTGTTTTGCAGCAATGAATCCAATTCAGGCCGCCAGATCTGTTTCTGCAGGTGATCTTACCTGTGAATATCTCAGGGACCCCGTTGGGATCGGGGCCGCAAGTACCCGCCTGTCCTGGATATTATCATCAGAGATACCAAACCAGGTACAGACAGCATACCAGGTCCTCACCGCTTCCTCACCGGAACTTCTGAGTGAGAAAAAAGCTGACCTGTGGAACAGCGGAAAAGTCGTTTCGGGACAAAGCATTCAGGTTAAATATGCAGGAAAGGAACTTGAATCAAGGAACCAGTGCTGGTGGAAGGTCCGGGTATGGGACAAAGACGGTAAAGCCTCCTCCTGGTCAGAATCGGCGTATTTTGAGATCGGATTGCTGGAATCGGACGACTGGAAGGCATCATGGATAAAGTCATCCATTGTTTTTAAGGAAATTGATCATGCCTGTCCCATGTTCAGAAAAGAATTCAAGCTCTCAAAACCTGTGAAATCAGCCAGGCTGTATATTTCCAGCCTTGGACTGTACAGGGCTGAGATAAACGGGGATAAGGTGGGTGACCAGGAAATGACACCCGGATGGACAAGCTTTCACAGCAGGGTGCAATACCAGACATATGATGTCACTGACCAGCTTGGTGTTGGAGAAAATGCCATAGGAATTACTCTTGGAAATGGCTGGTATCGTACCTTCAGACCGAACAACAGGAACAGGTCCGGTTTCGGAAGTAAAAGCCTTGATCTGATCGCCCAGCTCGAAGTAACTTACACAGATGGATCAACCGGGGTGATAAGTACAGATGATAGCTGGAAATCCTCGACAGGACCAATAAGCAGATCAGGAATATACGATGGTGAAACCTACGACGCAAGGCTGGAAAAGACCGGATGGACTCTTGCAAGGTATGATGATAATGACTGGTCCGGAACCAGTAAAGTGAATAATGATAAAAACCTCCTGGTCTATCCTGCCTCACCCCCTGTGAGAAAAATCGAGGAGATAAGTCCCCTGGAAATTTTCATAACCCCCGAGGGAGATACTGTTGTTGACCTTGGCCAGAATATGGTTGGGTGGATCCGCCTGTCGGTTGATTGTCCGAGGGGGACTAAAATTGTACTCCGGCATGCTGAGGTACTGGATAAGGACGGCAATTTCTATATTGAAAACCTCCGAAGGGCTGACCAGATAAATACCTATATATGCAAGGGAGGGGAAAAGGAAACATATGAGCCCTGGTTTACTTTCCAGGGATTCAGATATGTAGTCATTTCAGGTTATCCAGGAGAAGTAAAAACCGACATGTTCAAAGGAGTTGTTGTCCATTCAGATATGGAAATTAAAGGCTCATTCAGCTGTAATGACAGCCTGATTAACCAGCTTCAACGTAATATTGTATGGGGACAAAAGGGTAATTTTCTTGATGTGCCGACGGATTGCCCACAACGGGATGAAAGACTGGGTTGGACGGGAGATGCACAGGTGTTTGCACCGACCGCCTGTTTTAACATGGACTGTGCCGGATTCTACACCAAATGGCTGAGAGATCTTGCCGTTGACCAGCATGAAGATGGCGCTGTACCTCACGTTATTCCAAATGTGCTTGGAAGGGGTGGAGCACATGGCTGGCAGGATGCAGCGGTTGTCATTCCATGGACGGTCTATCAGTATTATGGAGATATACAGATTCTTGAAGAACAGTATGAGAGCATGAAAGCACTTGTAGAGTTCATGCGTAACCTGGCCGGCGATCAGTATATCTGGCAGCCACCGGACCGGCAGTTTGGGGACTGGCTCGCCTTTGCCACAACAAATTCCGATTACCCCGGAGCAACCACGGATAAAGATCTTCTTGCCAATGCCTATTTTTATCATTCCACAGACATCCTTGCCAGAACAGCAAGGATCCTTGGGAAAGGAGATGAGGCAAAGGAATATGAGGGACTAATGGCTAAAATCAAATCCGCCTTTGGCAGGGAATATATTACACCCAACGGAAGGATGTCATCAAATACCCAGACTGCTTATGTTGTCACCCTGTCATTCGGACTCATCCCTGAAGAACTTGAACAAAAGGCGGCAAAGCGCCTGGCAGATGATGTAAACAAATTCGGTCACCTGACGACAGGTTTTCTGGGGACTCCGGATCTTTGCCATGTCCTGACCCGGTATGGCTATCTTGAAGAAGCCTACAAGCTTGTCTACAGGAAACAATATCCTTCCTGGCTCTATCCTGTAACACAAGGAGCAACCACAATATGGGAGCGTTGGGATGGACAGAAACCGGACGGCAGTTTCCAGAACCCGGGGATGAATTCCTTTAATCATTATGCTTATGGAGCGGTTGGAGACTGGTTATACAGGAAGGTAGCGGGGATTGATCTTGATCCCCGGGAGCCGGGATTCAAACATTTCATTATTAAACCGCATCCGGGGGGTGAGATGAATGACGTAAAAGCCTCTCATCAATCTCCATACGGAACGATCGCCAGCAATTGGACAAATGAGGAGGGACGTTTCAAACTGACGGTTACCATCCCGGTAAACACAAAGGCTATGATTTATGTGCCATCAACCGGCAAGGATCTGCAGGTGGACGGAAAAATAGTGAACGGAACAGAACTTTCTGAAGGCCCCGGTTATCAGTACTTATTAGTGGAAAAGGGATCAGGGACCCATGTATTTGAAAGTTCTTTTAACAAATTTCAGTCTCACTAATCCAGCCATGCCGGAAGCTAGTATGATCCTTAAAAAAAACAGCCTTTGGATGATTAAAATGTAAAAAGGACCGACTCTATCATTGCTATAAGGATTCAGCTGTGCTGAACAGGCAAACCCAAGTCTCCTGATCAGCCCTGCAAAACCGTCGGAAACAATATCGCCGAACATATTTCCTGCAACAATGGTCCTGTTTGTCATGTCTCAGGTTTTGTTTTTCATTTCTCCGCGTAATGGGGATTTGCCTGCACAGGTACAGGCGCATTCATTTCATTCTGCCATTGCAAAAGATCTTTCAACAGTTTATCCCGTTTATTATTTTTGATATTGCAGAATAGACTGTAGTATAAAAGATGTCGGACAAATCTTTGGGCAGGGAATAGTTTTTTTACGATTCTCCTTTTCCGGATACAGTGAGCATGATTAGCTAGTTTGATTATATTTCCGAAATGCATTATATTTGATGCAAAATGGAAATGAAATAGACTTATATACAATTTAAGCAAGTGGATTATTTGGGATTTAAAAACAGGATGTTTGATTTGGTGTGTTTTAATATTCATCAGGTTTATGGCTGGGAACCCGGTTTTGACAGGAATAATTTTGGAAGGTGGATTAAAAAGGGACTTCTGATACGCCTGCGGCAAGGTTATTATACATTTCCTGAATACAAAAACAAAGCTGATATCGCACTTTATTTTGCAAACCGCATATATCGTCCTTCTTATGTTAGCCTTCATACAGCATTATCATTTTACGGGATGATTCCCGAAGCTGTAATGCAAATAACAAGTGTAACAACACTAAAAACGATTAGTTTCAGTAACGATTTTGGAGAGTACGGTTATAAAAGTATTAAGCCGGATTTATTTTTTGGTTATGAGCTAAAACCGATTTTAGAAGGACAGGCATTTCAACTTGCCAGGCCTGAAAAAGCTTTGCTCGACCTGCTATATCTTTATCCGTTCTATAATACCATACAAGACATGGAAGATTTGCGGTTGGACGAGGATTTTGTACATGATGATTTAGATATCCGGATATTGGATGAATATACATCAAGATTCAAGAACAAAGCGCTTGAAAAAAGGGTGAGATTATTAAAAAACACTTATGGTTTATGATACAACTGGAATCGATTAAGAATTTTTTTCCTGCAAATTTACAGAATGATGCTTCATTTAAGAAGCATATGTTGAAAGAATATTTACAGCTTCAAATCCTTGATTTTCTTTCTACAACACAATATGTTGAGAGGATTGTTTTTATTGGAGGCACAAACCTTCGGCTTGTAAAAGGGATAGATCGATTTTCAGAAGTTCTGGATTTTGACTGTAAGGATCTATCCAAAGAGGAGTTTATGGAGATAACTGATGCCATATTACAATTCTTGCAGCGCAATGGAATGCATGTTGAAGTAAGGGAGCGGGAAAACAGTCGGTTGAAAGCCTTTCGTAGAAACATACACTTCCCCCAACTGTTATTCGATATGGGATTGACAGGTCACAAAGAAGAGCGGTTTTTGATAAAGGTGGAAAGCCAGGATCAACAGATACCATACAAGCCGGTTTCGGTAAATATAAAAGGTTGTGGTTTCTACTTCCCGTTTCCTGTACCGCCTGACGGGGTATTGTGTTCAATGAAACTATCGGCCATGCTATCACGTCAAAAAGGACGGGATTTTTATGATGCGATGTTCCTGCTTTCACAGTGTAAGCCAGACTATTCATTCCTTGCTGAAAGTCAGGAGGTTCATAATATTTCTGAGCTAAAAGTCGCGACAGAGGAGGTGTTGAAGAATGTGGACATGAATATGAAAAGGAGAGATTTTGAACACCTGCTATTCAATAAAAGAAACAGCCAAAGGATTCTCTCTGTCGGAGATTATTTCCGTGAAATGAAATGATTCTATTAGGTTTAAATCATTCTCTGACAATGCCCTCATATTGAATGGTTTTAATTCTTTGTCAACTATTTGCCGGATGAAAAGGAGATTACCATTGATATGTCGGCATTAAAAGATGTTGCCGTACATTACAAGGCAAGCGATTCAAAAGGGGAAAAAACAGAAGAAGGTAATCTGACGATTAAACTGCCTGCATTGAGTGCAGTGATGGTATCGTACTCAGGATCAACTAAATAAAATATTCTTGACTGAAGTTAAACCAAATTTATACACATGAAAGACAATAGAAGAGAATTTATAAAAAAAAGTAGTGCATTGGCCGCACTTTCCCTTGCTGGATTAAGTACTGGGAAGGCTGGTGTTACATCAATGGCTGGAACTTACGACAATCTTTCAGAAGGATTGTCGAAAACGCTACCATCAAAACCCTTAATGAAAATTGCATATCAGTCCAGACCTGAACCCACCGAGGATGAAATCAGGTTCATTCAGCAAATGGGCGTCGATCATGTTGTGTTATGGACCAATGCCGAGAAGTCCAGTTACGAATATTATAACAGCCGGAGGCAAATGTACCAGGCTGCCGGGATAAAGGTTTTTGGATTTGGTAACATTGATGTACACAATCAGGACACCATTGTCTTGAACCTGCCCGGAAGAGATGCTAAAATTGAGGAATATAAAAACCATTTGCGCAATCTTGGGAAAGCGGGTATCCCATATACCACCTATGCACACATGGGAAACGGAATTTGGAGCACAGACAGAGAACCAACACGTGGAGGTGCAAGTGCACGTGGATTCAACCTGGAAGAAGCTGAAGAAGGTCTTTGGGCTGGCAAGGTATATAAAGCACCGCTGACACATGGTCGTATTTACACCAAGGAAGAAATATGGGATAATTATGAATATTTCATCAAAGCTGTTGCCCCTGTGGCGGAAGAAGCAAACGTGCGAATTGGAATTCATCCCGACGATCCCCCGGTTCCAGAGTTGGGAGGAGTACCTCGTTGCATTTTCAGCAATTTTGATGGCTACAAGCGCGCTATGGAAATAGCTGATAGTCCGAATGTGGGCATTTGCCTTTGTGTGGGTTGTTGGCTTGAAGGTGGCAAGCTGATGGGTAAAGACGTATTTGAAACGATTAAATATTTTGGTGAAAGGAAAAAAATCTTCAAAGTACATCTGCGAAATATTTCTCAGCCGCTGCCACATTTCGTGGAAACCTTTATGGATGATGGCTACGGTGACATATATAAAGTCCTGAAATCACTAAAAGAAGTAGATTTCGATGGTGTGATAATTGCCGACCACATTCCGCGCATGGTAGGCTCAAAAACGGGGACTGCCTTCACAATTGGATACATGAAGGGGCTACTTGAGCGGGTAATTGCTGAAGGTTAAGCTTATGCAGCAGATAATACGGGCATTGAAGAGAAGGGTGACCGGATAGAGATTGAAATCGATCCCATAAGTGCTGTTATGATACAATACCAAAATTAATATGCTTCGACAGTGTTTATCTGTTGATGAGATTGTCAGGCTGTTCAATTAGTTTTAACCCCAGGTCAATGACAGGCTCCTTTTCAGTTCCCAGGTTTTTCCAAAATACAAGCGCAGCACCCAGAGATGTGGCGTTAGCAATTTCAGAAGTAAACACATTCTTGTTAAAAAAGTGTGTTGCCATTAGGCCAGTAAAAATAGGATTTCGGGCGAAACCACCGGTAATGTAGATATCTTCGGTATTATCAGGCTCCTCCATAATTAGCTTAATTGAATCAGCAGCCAGCTTTGACAGGTCGACCAAAAGCCTGTGATAGGCATCGCTGAATTTTTTAAACTCTGAAAGATTGATACTACTGTCAATATATTCCTTAGGAATACCATTCCTGAAAAATTGCTCTGACTGATGGTCCTTATTCATAAATGAAACAAGCAAGTCATTATCGGGGCTGATTGTTTTATAAGCATCTTTTTCCACATTAAAATATTCACTCAGAGCTTGCACATTTACATCATGAATGTGTCCCAGAAAAAAGCGTGATGATTTTACGGGTTTTTGCCGGATACTCATATAGGCCAAACAGTCACTACTTAGTTGTTCACTGGTTAGAGGTGAATGATTAAAAGGATTCATATTGATGCACCAGGTACCCGTTGACACCAGGATGAATGCATTTTTCGAAAATCTGAAATAGGGTACAAGTGAAGCTGAGCTGTCATGGATACCAATTCCAACAGGTATTTCTGAATTGACCTTCTCAGCTGGAAATGTTGTTTTTAAAGGCAGGGGATCCGGTAGTTGTATTCCTTCATTTACAAGCCAATTATGATATTTCATATTGTCGAAATCCCATAATGCCGTGTGACAGCCTATGGAAGTATGTTCGGAACTGATCCTTCCTGTGAGGAGAGAAGACAGATATTGGGGAAAATGTACGATATGCCTTACCTTTTCGAAAACATTCTTCTTCTGATTTTTAAGCCAGAGTATCTGCAGTCCCGAGTTTAGCATTCCAAGAGCTGGAGAAGCAGTGTTTCTGCAAAACTCCTCTCTGCCTCCATAATTTATATAGAGAGACTCCGGGATCTCTTCGGACATGGGTTTCAGGTAGTTGTAAACCGGTGTAAGCCTGTTACCCTGGCTGTCAAGGTACATAAGGGTTGCTCCATAGGTTGTAAAATTAATTCCCCTTACAAGGGAATCCGGATCTTCAATATATTTCTTGCAGCTGGCAAGGACCCATTTCTCAAGTCTTTCGATATCATCCCCTAAAAATCCATCATCATCCATGATTTCAGGAAAAATCTCTTCTTCTTCATGGACAAGCTTCAACTCGGGGTCGAACAGAAGGATCTTTTTATTGGTTTTACCAATATCAAAGATCAGGATAACCTCTTTACTCATGATCTCAGGTTCAGGCTCTTTTACTCAAAACGTCCTTTTCGTATTGCTGGATATCACTTATAAAATCCTGAGAGACCGGTACATCATGTTTCATGCAATAATAATCCCATACTGCCCCAAAGGGTTTTGTTTTAAGAAGTTCCAGAAGAGCAAGGCGCTCAAAAAACTGACCATTTTCTTCGTATTTCAGGAGGGTCTCACCTGGTTCCAACAGGGCAAACAGCATGGCCTGCTGGGCTGCCCTTGTACCCACGACGTATGCGCCGATCCGGTTTATGCTGGCATCAAAGAAATCGAGTCCCATATGAACCCGATCCAGGGCTTTACAGCGGACAATCTCCTGCGCAATAAGCAAAGTATCATCATTCAGGGTTACTACATGGTCACTATCCCAGCGCACCGGACGGGTGACGTGGAGAAGGATTTCAGGGACAAAAAGCAGGGTGGAGGATATTTTGTCACCCACCTGTTCCGTCGGGTGGAAATGCCCGCTGTCCAGGCAGATAAGTGTCTGGTTCGAAATAGCATAGCCCAGGTAGAATTCAGAGTTCCCTACTGTCATGGATTCCAGTCCAATACCAAATAATTTGCATTCAATGGCATCCTTTGCGTATTCTGCAGGGTAGTCCAGGCTGAGAATATCGTCAAGAGAATCCTTAAGTATAGCCCGGTGGGTATACCTGTCAACCGGGACATCCTTTGACCCATCGGGGATCCAGATATTATGAATGGAGGGGGTTCCCAGCTGTTTGCCGAACTCGGCTGTGATGGCACGACATTTTTTGGCATGTTCAATCCAAAATCCCCGAATCTCTTTGTCCTTATGAGACAGCGTCATATTGTCTGCAGCCTTCGGATGGGAGAACATACTGCAGTTAAAATCCATTCCGATTCCGAGTTCCAGGGCCCAATCTATCCAGCTTTGGAAATGTTCAATTTCTATCTGATCACGGTCCACATACTTACCCTGGAAGTCGCCGTAGATCGCATGAAGATTCAAACGCTGCTTCCCCGGCAGAAGGGACATTGATTTTTCAATATCCATCCGGTGTTCCTCTATATTTGTAGCCTTTCCCGGGTAGTTTCCGGTGGCCTGAATACCGCCTCCCGACAGTTTTGAATCCGATGTTTCAAATCCGCCTACATCATCGGCCTGCCAGCAGTGAAGCGATATGGGGAACAAATCAAGTTTATCCATTGCCTGGTCTACGTTTACACCAATTTCGGCGTATTGTTCCCTCGCCATTTCAAAAGATTTACTTATGTTTTCTGATTTGGTCATGATTATTTATTGTATAAATTATTCCATGTAAAAAACTTCATCGAGAATAGTAGAAACCGGTGAGTCATCAGGATTGGTTTCCATGATATCCGCCATGTATTTCCACCACTTCTGAACTACCTCTGAAGATGCCAGATCCTGTGAATTCTGATCGCCCTCCTGCTTCTGGAATGCGAACAGGATATTGGTCTCCTCGTCATAAAAAATGCTGTATTCCGATATACCATTGTCTTTCAGGAGTTTATGTAATTCCGGCCAGAGTTCATCATGCCTTTTCCTGTACTCATCTACACAGCCTGGATTTAACTTCATTTTGAATCCAATTCTTTTATGCATCTCAGTATTAGTTTGGGTTAGAGCTTTTAAGGATACATTTTATGATAACCAACAAGAGTAACACCTGGTGTTGCCTGAAAACTCCTACAGTATCGGCAGTGAGTTTCCAATTCCAACCAGGGCCACAGCTAATATTATTACAAAAATCCCTATAGCTATTGTCCATTTAGTTTTTGCCGCTACACCTTTCCATTCTTTACGGTAGATCCCCCACATATTTGCTGTTAAAATGATTGTGGACATGTGAAGTATCCAGGAGCTGGCTCCATTGCCAAGTTTACTTTCTCCCATCCCGTAGAAAAAGAATTGAAGAAACCATGTGGTTCCGGCAATGGCGGAAAACATTAAGTTTTTGGCAATCGGAGAATTTTTATTGGCAAAATCCCTGTAAGATTTATTCTTAATACTTAGGATCGTGGTCCAGATCAGGTTGGTTGTTAACCCGCCCCAGAGAATGACAACAAAAGTTACATTATTTTGATAAAGCGGATTGTACCCTGCAGCAACAGCTGCTTCAGCCAGTGGTTTGCCTGACTCAATTCCGAAATTAAAAAATGAGCTTAAAATTCCGGATATGACTGCTATGATCAGGCCCTTTACAAGACTGAATTCCGGTACACTGGCTCTCTGATCCTCTTTCGAAAGCTCACTTTCTTTCATCATGCCTGCTTTTCCTGACAGGGCTATACCGGCCAGGCAAACCACAACTCCCAGAAGAACCAATTGTCCACCCTGGCTGCCTAAGAGATCTGAAAAGGAGACCTTGCCCTCGGTGGGATTTATGTTATAATATATGGAAGGAACGATAGCCCCGAATGCGGCGGTGAAACCAAGAACCACAGAGTTCCCCAATGACATACCCAGATACCTGACACTTAAGCCGTATGAGCATCCGCCGACCCCCCAGAGCAAACCCATTAGAAATGTAAAGTAAAGTACTTGTTTTGACCCCGCTGCAATTATTTCGGCAAATCCGGGTACTGTGAGATAAGCTGCAAGGGGTGGCACAATAAGCCATGAAAAAAGTCCACCAACAATCCAGTAACTCTCCCAGGCCCAGCCCTTAACCTTGTTAAATGGCATATAAAAACTTCCCGAGGCTATTCCGCCGATGGAATGATATAGGATTCCTAATAATGCTTGCATACAGTTAATATTTCATCCAATGAACAAGGTAAATGTATTCCTTTCACTTCTTGGAGTCAATACCGGATTTGGGACAATGTTTGCACATTTTGGACCTAAAAATACACCAACTTGTCAATCCGGTTAATCCGGAAAACAGCTAGTAAATCCCAAACTCATAGGCTGCTTCATGCATGGCGATGATATTGGCAGGGGGTACGCCGGCCTGGATGTTGTGTACGTTGTTAAAAACATATCCGCCGCCGTGTTTGAATGCCTCCATGTTAGACTTTACATTCAACCTGACCTCCTCCGGATCCTTGAAAGGAAGTATATGTTGTGAGTCCATTCCCCCTCCCCAGAAAACCAGTTTGTCGCCAAAGGTCTGTTTGAGATATTCAGGATCCATGCCTTCAGCTGTAATCTGTACAGGATTCAGGATGTCAATTCCATTGTCAATTAGGTCTGGTATGTATTCCACGGCCGCTCCGCAGGTGTGGTACCATATTTTGGAACCGGTGAGGGACTTGATATGCTGAACTAGCTTTTTCTGCCTGGGTTTGACCACAGCCCTGTAAAATTCAGGCGAAAACAGGGGTCCTGCCTGTCCCGCAAGGTCATCCCCAATCATCACCACGTCAATAATGTCACCGATCTCCTTCATAAACCCTGTATAGTAATCGATCCAGAAATTCAGGATCCGGTCAAGCAACGCCTCGCAAAAAGAGGGGTTCTCCAGCATATCGGTATACCATTTTTCCAAACCTCTCATATACCAGCAGATTTCGTAAACCACACCACCGATCCCCGTGGAAACAGCATATGGGGTATTTTTCTGCAGGTTGAGTACCTCCTCCCTGACACCCTCAAACCGGGATGGATCGGATCCGTCAGGGAAAGGATAATCTGCAATATCTTCAATGCTGGCTTCTGCCAGAGGGTGATGGCTGATGTCCATATATAGCTGTTGCTTGTCCGGCATTGACCATACGATCCCGAACTCGTCTTTGAGGTCATGCCAGAGTTCCCCATTTCGGAAGTTCATTCTAATAGATCCATCAAAATCTTTAGCCCCCTTTGCAGTCACATAACGAATATCAACATGGAGCATCTCCAGCACTTCTTCACTGGGTTTGACCAACTGCTGAACAGGGTCAAGCATGTGAATCTCTTCCTCCCTGTCAAGGTACCCGAGCAAATCAAGGTAGGCCTTTTTATGGATTCCGGTCTGAAATCCACCCAGGTCAATTGGGACACGGTCGGGAGTCTGAAAATTGAGGGCTGAAAGAACTCTTTCACGTGATGTCATTTGTAATATTGTTTACACATAATGTGCTAAAATCGCCCGGTCAGTCTGTAATCCTCCGTATTGCAGTATATCTGGCTGTAGAAAGAAAATCCCTCACGATTGGTTTCCATTTTGCGGTCAAGCCGGAGAATCGGATGATTTTTCTTCACTCCGAAATGTTCCTGGATCCTTTCATCCGCCTTGATGGCAAGGATGTTCTGCTCTCCTCCCTTAACCTGTATCTGATAGTGCTCCCTTAAAATATCAAACAAAGAAACATTATTCAGGCTCCTTGAGGTAAAACGTGGGAGGTTTATATTGGGGAGGTATGAGATATCGTAAAAAATCGGGATATCATTAACAAAACGTAAACGTTCAAAGTATATACATCCTGATTCCCTTTCGACCTCCGTAAGTTCAAAGATAAAATTAGGTGGCCATGGTCTGACATTTGGTTTCACAATGGCCTCAGTCTTAAGGTTATCACTTCCAATTGCCGATGTGGTTCCCGATAAGGAAAGGATACCAACACCCCGTGGAGGAGATTGGACCACTGATCCCAATCCCTGCCTTTTTTTTATGTATCCTTCATTTGCCAGAAGATTCAGGGCCTGGCGAACAGTTGGCCGGGTAACCTGATTGACAGCACACAATTCATTTTCGGAAGGAAGCAGATCCCCGGGCTTGTATACCCCTTCAAGGATATGTTTTCTTAGTTTTTCATATAGTTCCCGGTATCTGGGTGTTTGTGCGCACATGTAATGACATGTATTTGATGGTGTAAATATAACTAAAAATATATATTGTCCTACAAGAGAGTGTAAAGAAAATTCTTAAAGAGCAGATAAACAGACAAATAAGAAATATTTCAGATTAGAATGACAAATATCTTGACATTATTAAATATTGTATTAAATTTGCACTTGTATATACAAGTAGTAAATAAAAAGTTAAAATGGCTACATCAGTAATCTTACCCAAGCAGGGACAATCGGTTGAGAACTGCATCATTACGGAATGGTATAAGAAGAAGGGTGACCGGGTGGTAAAGGGAGATCTCCTTTTCGCCTATGAAACAGATAAATCTTCCTTTGAAGAGGAGTCCCAGTTCGAGGGTATCCTCCTTGAGATATTCTTTGATGAAGGGGATGAGGTACCCGTTCTTTCTGAGGTTGCAGTAATTGGTGAGGAGGGAGAGAAAATAGAGGCACAAAAGCAGGTAGAAAAAACCGGAGCCGATGCACCTGCAGAAAATAGCCAGAACACTTTAACTGAGAATGGGTCAGTCGGGATTGAAACACTCGCTGAAACAACTGTAGTCACAGCTGCGGTGAACGGCAACCTGAAATTGAAAATTTCTCCCCGGGCGCGTAAAATGGCAGAACTGAAAGGGATCACCCTGGATGACCTGCCCGGAACCGGACCAAATGGCCGGATAATCGTCCGTGACATTGATGCTGTGGCTGAAGGTACTATACAAGCAGCCCCGGTTGCGCAAACTCTTACAACTGGAGAATTTGAAGACAAGCCCTTATCAAATCTCCGCAAGCTGGTTGCAAAGGCAATGCATGCTTCCCTTCAGAATTCTGCCCAGCTTACACATCACCTTGGCGCTGATGCACGCAGCATCCTTTCCCTTCGCAAAAAGGTAAAGAAACAACAGGAGGCAGGAAAAGCCGGTAACATTACATTGAACGACATGATTTGCTTTGCAGTTATCAAGGCACTGAAATCAAAGCCGGAAGCAAATGTTCATTTCATTGGTGAATCAATCCGGATCTTCCGTAAGGTTCATCTTGGAATTGCGGTGGATACTGACAGGGGACTCATGGTACCGGTGCTCCGGAATGCAGATGACCTATCGCTCGCCGGTTTGTCCGATCAGATAGCCCAGCTTGCCTCTGCCTGCCGGGCAGGGAATATTGCCCCGGACCTGCTGCAGCCGGATGCGGCTACTTTTACCGTGTCAAATCTTGGAAACTACGGAGTTGAGATGTTCACACCTGTGATCAATCTCCCCCAGGCAGCCATTCTTGGAGTAAATACAATCCTGGAACGACCCGCCCGCATGGAAGACGGAACTTTCGGGTTCGTCCCTTTTCTCGGCCTCTCTCTGACCTATGACCACAGGGCACTTGACGGTGGACCCGCAACAGTTTTCCTGGCGGAGATTAAGAAAGAAATAGAACAATTCAATCATGAAATCATAAATCAATAATACAATGCCCAAGCAACAATTACTAGATCCTGTTGAGATAAGGAAACCGCAAATGCTTGAGATCGCCCCGATCCCGGTGAACCAATACAATAAGTCCATCGAAGAAGAAAAGGAAAACTTTTCGAAGAATGATTTTGTAAGGATCTTTCGTGACATGGTCATTATTCGTGAATTCGAAACCATGCTGAACCTGATAAAAACCACCGGAGAGTACCTTGGATACCCATACAATCACCCGGGCCCCGCGCATCTTAGCATCGGACAGGAGGCTTCGGCCGTAGGAATGGCCTACCTTCTCGACAGCGACGATTATATATTCGGTTCACACAGGTCACATGGTGAGATCCTGGCCAAAGGACTTTCATCCATCCATAAGATGAACGATAAAGAACTGATGGAGGTGATGGAGGAATATTTCGGGGGTGAAATACTCCGGATCGTGCAAAAAGACTTTAAAGGAGATACAAAATCACTCGCCCAGCGGTTTCTTATCTACGGTACACTTGCGGAGATTTTTGCGCGGGAGACTGGGATTAACAAGGGACTCGGAGGCAGTATGCATGCCTTTTTTACTCCTTTCGGCATCTATCCCAACAACGCCATTGTAGGTGGTTCAGGTGATATATCTGTAGGCGCCGCACTCTATAAAAAGGTAAATCGCAAGCCCGGTATCGTGGTAGCAAACATTGGAGATGCATCTCTTGGCTGCGGTCCCGTCTGGGAAGGAATGGTCTTTGCTACAATGGACCAGTTCCATACCCTCTGGGAGGATGATATGAAAGGGGGGCTCCCGATCATTTTTAATATAATGAATAACCAGTATGGTATGGGGGGACAAACTTCCGGAGAGACAATGGGCTATAATATTGCTGCCCGTGTCGGAGCTGCCCTGAACAGTGATAATATGCACGCTGAGAGGGTTGACGGTTATAATCCCCTGGCTGTGATCGATGCCTACCGCCGGAAAATGGAAATTATACAGCAGAAGCGTGGACCCGTATTCCTCGACGTGCTGACCTACCGTTTCAGCGGACATTCACCCTCGGATGCTTCAAGCTACCGTTCAAAAGAGGAGGTCGAATCATGGCAAAAGATCGATTCCATAGTCACATACGGTGAAGAACTCATGAATGCCGAACTGGCGAGCCGGACAGATTTGAATAAGATCAAGAAGGATGCCGAAAACCTTGTTCTCTGGGCGACAAAACTATCTACGGATGATTCTGTTTCACCCCGAATGGACCTTGTAAAATCGAACGAACTCATTGGTGAGATGATGTTCTCAAACGGTTCCGTAGATAAAATGGAAGACCGCACTCCCGAAGTCAACCACCCCATGGAAGAAAATTCCCGGGTCAAGCAGATCTCCAAAAAAGAGCGTTACGCCTTTGATGCAGATGGCAAACCGTTTTCCGCCCTGAAGCAGTACCAGTACAGGGACGGGCTTTTTGAGGCCATGGTTGACCGTTTCTATAAGGATCCTACCCTGATTGCATATGGTGAAGAAAACCGTGACTGGGGTGGAGCATTTGCCGTTTACCGTGGACTGACAGAGGCCCTGCCCTATCACCGCCTGTTTAACTCCCCCATCTCGGAAGGTGCAATCATCGGAACGGCTATCGGGTACGGAATGTGCGGCGGACGGGTGGTTCCGGAGATCATGTATTGCGATTTTCTCGGCCGTTCGGGCGATGAGGTCTTCAACCAGCTTCCCAAATGGCAGGCCATGAGTGGAAATATCATAAAAATGCCTGTAGTGGTAAGGGTTTCCGTGGGATCCAAATACGGTGCCCAGCACTCGCAGGACTGGTCCTCCCTGGTGGCTCATATCCCGGGTATAAAGGTGGTCTTTCCAGCAACACCCTATGATGCCAAGGGACTTCTGAATGCCGCCCTTCAGGGAACAGATCCCGTGATCTTTTTCGAAAGCCAGCGGATCTATGGTATTGGCGAGGAGTTTCAAAAAGGAGGTGTTCCGGAAGAATATTATGAAATCCCTCTGGGGGAACCGGATATTAAGCGGGAAGGAAGTGACCTGACCATCCTGAGCATTGGCGCAACACTCTATAAGGCGCGTGAAGCTGCAGATATTCTGCAATCAAAGTACGGCATATCGGTGGAATTGATCGATGCAAGGACACTTGTGCCATTTAATTATGAACCCGTCATTGAATCAGTGAAAAAGACTGGCAGAATACTGTTGACATCCGATGCCAATGAGAGGGGATCCTACCTGAAGGACCTGGCACAAAACATAACGGAATTATGTTTTGATGACCTGGATGCACCTCCGGTGGTCGTCGGTTCACGGAACTGGATAATACCTGCACATGAACTGGAAGACTTTTATTTCCCCCAGGCCGAATGGGTCCTGGATGCGGTGCATGAGAAAATAGTTCCTCTAAAGGGACATAAAGTCACGAATGATTTTTCAGACGAGAAAAAAATATGGAGGGCAGCTCGTGGAATATAATAAGTATTTAAATCAACTTCCGGATCCCTCTGAACTGATTGAAAAACACAGGTTTGACGGAAACGTACCAGAAGTAAACGGCCACCTTCACAGTCCCTGGTCATTTTGCCCTTTCAACAACATTAACCAGATGTTCGAAATGGCCGGTCAGGAGAAAATTAAAGCCATTGGAATCAATGATTTTTACACACTTGATGGGTATTCCGATTTTGGAGAAAATGCTTTTCGTACCGGGATATTTCCCCTGTTCAACATTGAATTCATGGGATTGATGCAGGACCTGCAGTCAAAGGATATACTGGTAAATGACCCAAATAACCCGGGCCGCATTTACTTTAGTGGCAAGGGACTAAAGCATCCAGCGGCCATAGGCGAGAACAGCCGGAAATTTCTGGGGGATCTTCAGGAAAACAGCCTGAAGCAGGTAAAGGAAATGTGTCAAAAAACAAATGCATGGCTAGAGGAAATTTCGGCTCCCTTTGGATTGGATTATGAGGAGGTTAAAGATAAATATGCGAAGGAGCTGGTAAGGGAAAGGCATATTGCGCGTGCGATCAGGGAAGCTGTTTTCGGGTATTTCGATACCGATCCGAAACGGAAGGATTTTTTTGAAAAACTTTTCGGAGGAAAGAAGATCCAGGCCTCTCTGAACAGCATAGACGAAATTGAGAATGAGATCCGCTCAGTACTTCTTAAGATAGGCGGAAAGGCATTCGTCCCGGAAGACAGCGCTGCCTTTCCGGACCTGAGCCAGATCATTGATTTCATACTTGATGCGGGAGGTATTCCCTGCTACCCTGTTCTATTGGATGATAAGAATGGAAATATTACAGCTTTTGAGGAAGACTGGGAACGAATGCATGCAATATTCCAGGGATTCGGTGTATCATGTTTGGAATTAATTCCCCATCGTAATTCTCTTGAAAAACTGGATGAATTTGTAAAATTCTTTGTAAAGAAGAATTACGTGATTTCATTTGGTACCGAGCATAATACACCGGGGATCTACCCGATTTCCGTTAAGGTTGAAAAGGACAGGGAACTGACAGCTGAGCTGAAGAAGATTTCCTACCAGGGAGTATGTGTAATTGCAGCACACCAATACTTTGTAGCAAGGGGGAAAGAAGGTTTCATAGATGGGAAAGGTAAAGCAAAACTTGACAATCAGGATTATTTCCAGGATCTCGGACATGCCGTTATCAGGGAATTCACAATATCAAATTAATACAATGAACAAGGATTTGAAAGACCTGGTAGAGATTTCCAGGTATTACGGGAAAAACAAAAGGGCAGTAATTGCAGGTGGGGGAAATACCTCCCTGAAAACCAAGGATCGCTTGTGGGTCAAAGCCAGTGGATTTCCCCTGGGAACCATTGACGAAGATGGATTTGCCATGCTGGACAGGGAAAAGCTGATGGGGATATCCACAGGGGACTATTCCCGGGACCCGTTTGAACGGGAGAGAGAGATTAAGGTTGACCTTACTGCCGCAAACCTTACCCCGGAGCGCAGGCCATCAGTTGAAACCTCCCTGCATGATCTCATCCGGTACAGGTTTGTGGTCCATCTTCATCCTACACTGGTCAATGGGATTATGTGCGGGAATGATGTTGCCGATCACATTGCAGGAATCTTTGGAGAGGACGCGCTATATCTACCTTATACCGATCCGGGTTACATCCTATTTAAAGAAATAAAAACTCAACTTGAGAAATACCGTCAAACATCGGAGAAAGATCCATCCATAATCCTGATCCAGAACCACGGTATTTTTGTCGGTGCCGATTCGACTCAGGAAATAAGGAAAATATACGATGGACTCTTTGATAAGCTAAGGAAAGATGCATCTGAAATTCCACCCACCCGTGATACGGAAGTGAATCCTGAGATCAGCAATATATTACCGGCGATACGGATGATGCTTTCTGAAGGGGGACTAAAAACATTGCGTGTGAGGAATAATGGCCTTATTGAGCATTTTGCCGCTTCACAGGAAGATTTCAGCCGGATAAGCAAGCCGTTTACTCCGGATATTATTACCTACTGTAAATCAAATTATCTCTACACCGAAAACAAGGGAACTACCGGGGAGCTGATTGTAGAGATGGAAAAAAGGATTAATGATTTTAAGGTGGCATATGGATACCTGCCCAAGGTCATACTGATCCGGGGTATCGGACTTATAGGGTCTGGCGAGAATGCTGCAGATGCCGATATAATACTCGATATTTACGAAGACAAAATGCAGATTGCCTGGCATAGCGAATCCTTCGGGGGACCCCATCCAATGACTCCGGAACAGATACAGTTTATCGATACATGGGAAGTTGAAAATTATCGCAGGATGACGGCAACCGGGGACTCCGGCAAGGGAATAGTTGACCAGAGAACAGTTATCGTTACCGGCGCAGCCATGGGATTCGGAGCAGGGATTGCGAGGGGATTGTTTGATATGGGTGCCAATCTGGTCATTGCAGATATCAATGAAGAAGAGGGGCGTAAGAACAAACAGGAATTTGATGGCCTCGGAAAAAAGAACCAGGCAATTTTTATTCACACAGATGTTTCCGATCCTGCAAGCCTGGAAAATCTGATGCATGAAACGGTAAAGGCCTTTGGTGGTGTTGATGTTTATATCAGTAATGCCGGTATTTTAAAGGCCGGGGGACTTGAGGAGATGGATGCGGATAGTTTTGACCTCGTAACGAAGATAAACTATAACGCATATTTTTACGGTGTAAAGGCCGTAAGCAGGATTATGAAGCTTCAGCATAGCGTAATTGGCATGAGAGCAGATGGCTCCGGAAATGAAACCGGAAATGTGTCTGCAGGTCAAGGTGCTTCTGATACTTCAGGATACTTCTCTGACATTATTCAAATCAATTCAAAATCAGGCCTCAGTGGCAGCAAGAAGAATTTTGCATATGCCGGAGGCAAATTCGGTGGAATAGGACTGACCCAGTCTTTTGCCCTGGAACTGGCACCCTTTAATATTAAGGTAAATTCAATATGCCCGGGTAATTTCTTCGAGGGTCCTCTATGGGCAGATCCGGAGAAAGGATTGTTTGTACAATATCTGCAAGCCGGGAAAGTGCCGGGTGCAAAAAAACTCGAAGAAGTGAGACAATACTATGAATCCCAGGTACCACTTGGGCGGGGCTGCCGTGTTGAGGATGTGATAAAAGCAGTCAGCTACATCATGGAACAGGAATATGAAACAGGCCAGGCCATTCCGGTAACAGGCGGGCAAATTATGTTGAACTAGAATGATCCGGGACGGCAGTTATTATAAATTGTTGTCAGGCTCTACAAATAATTCAAGATCCAATGAAAACAAAAGCAGTTCGATTGTATGGTGAGGATGATCTCAGACTTGAAGAATTCGAACTTCCAGAAATGGGAGAGGATGAAATACTTGCAGAAGTAATATCTGACAGCCTCTGTATGTCGTCCTACAAGGCGACCTCACAGGGCGCTCGTCACAAAAGGGTTCCGGATGACGTGGCTGATAACCCGGTGATTATCGGGCATGAATTTGCAGGAAAGATCCTTGAAGTAGGTAAGAATTGGAAACATAAATTCAAGTCAGGCGACAAGTTTACCGTCCAACCGGCCATGGAGGTTACCATGGAGGCTGCCGGTTACAGCTTCCGGTGGTTTGGCGGAAATGCAACACATGTTATAATTCCTTCAATATATCTGGAGCAGGATTGCATCATCCCTTTCGAAGCGGATTCCTATTATATGAGCTCACTCGCAGAACCATATTCCTGTGTTGCAGGAACCTTTGAAGCTCATTTTCACACCAAATACGGTACCTATGTGCATGAGATGGGGATACGAAATGGGGGTAGCATGGCCATGCTGGGAGCTGCCGGTCCCATGGGAGTGGCAGCGATTGATTATATCATCCATACCGACCGCAGGCCTTCCCTGCTTGTTGTAACAGACATTGATCAGGAAAGACTGGACTACCTTGCTGGTGTTATAACAAAGAAAGAAGCATCTGTCAATGGCATTGAACTTTTGTATGTCAATACTACCGATAAGGACACGAATTTCCTGAGATCACTTACACCGGATGAAAAGGGATATGACGATATCCTGGTATTTGCTGCGGTTAAACCTGTAGTTGAACAGGCCGATGAACTGCTAGCCTTTGACGGCTGCCTGAATTTCTTCGCGGGTCCCGCAGATATAGGATTTAAAGCTGAGATCAACTTCTACAAGCAGCATTATAATTTCACACATTTTGTGGCTACCAGCGGGGGAAATACGGATGACATCCGCAGATCGATCAAAATGATGGTCGAGGGAAGTCTTAGTCCCCAGTACCTTGTATCACATGTTGGGGGACTTGATTCGGTCATGTATGCTACATGCCGGCTTCCACAACTGCCGGGTGCAAAAAAACTGATTTATACACAGATCAGTATGCCTCTGACGGCAATAAACGACTTTGAAGAAATGGGGAAGAAGGATCCGCTTTTCAATGAGTTGCACAAGATTTGTGCTAAGAATGAAGGATTATGGAGCCCTGCAGCAGAAAAATACCTTCTTATAAACGCTAAACCCATTTAACAGAATATAATCGACAGTACAATGGAATTTAAAAAATTGGATACCGTCCTGAGGCATCCGAGTGATCTGATCACCGATGTGATCGGCAGGATTTACAAGGCCGGATTGACCACCACATCAGGTGGGAATATTTCCATTAAAGATGAACAGGGGAATATCTGGGTCACTCCATCGGCGGTAGACAAAGGTTCCCTTACCCGGAAAGACATTGTCTGTGTGAAACCGGACGGATCAATAAAAGGCCACCACAAACCCTCATCTGAATTCACGTTTCACAAGGCAATTTTTGATGCAAGACCGGACATTAAGGCGGTAATTCACGCCCATCCCCCTGCACTTGTATCTTTTAGCATTGTACGGCAGGTACCCAACATGAACATTATACCACAGGCAAGACAGGTATGTGGAGCAATCGGATACTCACCCTATGCCATCCCCGGAGGAGAAGAGCTAGGAAGATCAATTGCCGGGGAGTTTGAAAAAGGGCATAATTCTGTCATCATGGAAAACCATGGGGCAGTAATTGGCGGCAAGAACCTGCTTGAAGCTTATTTACGTTTTGAAACCTTTGAGTTCGCCTGCCGGACCATTATTGGAGCCAAAACCATAGGGGAACCAATTTACCTGACCGATGATCAGATAAAGGAATTCGAGTCCCAGGTTTCAACTCATATTCCGGAGTTCGATGATGCAGTACAGGATGCTGAAGAACTATCCATACGAAGGAATATATGCAAACTTGTGAAAAGGGCTTGTAACCAGGGACTCATGATCGGATCCTATGGTACGGTGTCTGTACGCTGGCATGGGAATGATTTTCTTATTACACCCACCAATGTTCCAAGGTGGGAAATCGATCTGCCGGATATTGTACAGATAAGGGATGGGAAACGGGAAAAGGGAAAGCTGCCCAGCAGGGCGATAAAGGTACACGAACGAATCTACAGGGAGAATCCATATATCAATTCCATAATTAATACTCAGGCCCCCAATATAATGTCATTTGGTGTTACCAATAGAAAACTGGACGTAAGAACAATTCCGGAAAGCTGGGTATTCCTTCAGGATATTCCAATTGTTGAATTTGGCCATCAGTTTTCTGATTATTCGGATGTTCCAGACATTCTGAATCAAAACACACCGGCTTTGATTATTCAGAACGATGCAATCCTTGTAACCGGAGATAAACTTCTTCAAACCTTTGACCGGCTTGAAGTTGCTGAATTCAGTGCCATATCATTGGTCATGAGTGCACCCCTGGGAGAGCTTGTGCCTATCAAAGACAATGATGTAGAGGATCTGCGTAAAAAATTTCTCTGATCATCCTGTCTGGAAATTTTGAAAATGAAACATGAATGAAAAAACATGGAAACATTATTAATTTTGGACTGATATACTTATTGGTATGAAAAAAGCCTGGTTGTATTCACTGGTTCTCCTTCTTTTCATTAATTACTCTTGCAGTATGGATAAAAAGCAGCAAAATGATAATCCAGCACATGATAAATCAATGGATGAGGGTCCAAAGAACTTTAAGCTTGCTATGGCTCAGATGCTGGTTGAAGGCGGGAAACTTGATGGGAACCTGGAACGGGCCGCCGAAAGAATCAGTGAATCTGCCAAAAACGGGGCTGATATCGTACTTTTACCGGAAGCAATGGACCTGGGCTGGACCCATACCTCAGCGAGGACAAAAGCATATCCGGTTCCCGGAGGAAAAACCTTCGAATCACTTGCTTCAGCAGCCAGGGAAAATAAAATTTTCGTGGTTGCGGGAATTATTGAAAAAGATGGTGACAGGACCTATAATACGGCTGTCCTGATTGATCCAAACGGGGAACTCCTGTTGAAACACCGAAAACTTAATGAACTTGACATTGCACACGACCTTTATGATCAGGGTGACCGCCTGAATGTTTGTCATACAGAGCTCGGGACGATTGGATTAATGGTCTGCGCAGACGCCGGGGCAAGAAACCATGCTCTTCAGCGTGCTCTCGGATATATGGGTGCTGATATAATTCTCTCCCCATCTGCATGGGCGGTTCCTCCCGATCATAACAACTCAACGGACCCATACGGAGAGACATGGAAGGATAATTATCAACCGGTTGCAGAAGAATTCGAGATGTGGATAGTTGGGGTAAGTAACGTCGGACTTGTTAGCGAAGGACCCTGGAAAAATTGGTATTGTATAGGATGTTCTCTTGCAATTGATGCAGAAGGCAAAGAGGTATTGCAGGCTCCGTATGGTAGGGCTGCAGATACAATAATTTACATTAATGTTCAGACGCATAGACGGCCAGCTCGGGGAACCGAATGGAGAGATTACTGGAAAGAAAAATCAAATCCTGATTCAACAGGAGGATGAATTAATCTGAAAGATTCAGTTCGGTCAAGTCCTGGCCGTAAAACAGGGACTAAAATAAATAATAACCTATGGGTTCAAGGGAAAAATTAAAAGACGCTCTTGAACACCGTGGTTCCGGGGCATTCCCTGTGGATTTCGGTGCCACACCGGTTACCGGCATACATGTCCTGATGATTGATAAGTTGCGGAAGCACTTCGAACTTGAAACCAGGCCGGTAAAAGTAACGGAACCCTACCAGATGCTAGGTGAGATCGAAGATGACCTCCTGGAACAGCTTGGAGTAGATGTAGTAGGCATATCTCCCAAAAAGAATATGTTCGGGCATACTCAAGGGGACTGGAAGCCCTTTCGGACCTTTTGGGGCCAAGAGGTACTGGTCCCGGGTGAATTCAATACCAGCATAGACGGGAACGGAGACTTGCTGATGTATCCGGAAGGGGATGATTCAATTGCTCCTTCTGCTAAAATGCCTAAAAGGGGTTATTTTTTTGATGCCGTCAATCGACAGAAACCAATCGATGAGGCATTGCTTGACCCGGAAGACAACCTTGAAGAATTCCAGGTTTTTAGCGAAGATGATTTGTTGTATTGGAAGGAAGCTGCAGCAAGCGCGGCACTGACTGGTAAAGGTGTGGTGGCAAATTTTGGAGGGACCGCCATTGGTGATATAGCCCTTGTTCCAGGATTGGACCTTAAAGATCCCCGTGGCATAAGGGATGTGGCGGATTGGTACATGTCCACCCTGATGCGGCCTGATTATCTGCATCATGTATTTGAAAAACAGACCGATATCGCTCTGAAAAATCTTGAAATGGCAAATGAAGCGGTCGGGGATAGTATCGACGCGGTTTTTATATGTGGAACTGATTTCGGAACCCAGAATTCAACATTCTGCGATGCAGAAACCTATAATGATCTTTATGCACCGTATTATCGCAAAAGGAATGACTGGATCCATCAGAATACAGGATGGAAGACATTTAAACACTGCTGTGGTGCAGTTGAATCATTTATGCAATTATTCATCGATTCAGGATTTGATATCATAAATCCCGTTCAGATAAATGCAGCAGGGATGGATCCGGTGCTATTGAAAGAGAAATATGGTGATAAACTTATCTTCTGGGGCGGTGGTGCAGATACCCAGAAAATACTTCCGTTTGCTAGCGTCGGGGAAGTGAAGGATCATGTAAGACGGGAATGCGAGATCCTTTCAAAAGACGGTGGATTCGTATTTAATACAGTTCATAACGTACAGGCCAATGTTCCCGTTGAAAATGTATTGGCCATGCTGGAGGTTCTGGCAGAATATAGATAAATAGCTCATTGTAATCTGAGATGTTAATTTTCTAATAAATCTTTTAAAAGGAGTTGACTAATTCAAAAATTCCGTATGTTTGTACTGATCAGTACAGTCTAATATGGCAAAACATGATATAAATAGGGTGATTGAAGTGGGACAGGAATTGTTTCAGTCTAAAGGTTACTTTAATACCGGAACCGAGGAGATACTTGAGAAATCGGGATACCCACGGAGCTCATTCTATTATCATTTCAAAAGCAAAGAGGGATTTGCCGGAAGGGTGATTGAGCAGTATGGTGAGGGTGCCGTTGCTTATTATAAGAGTAAATTGACTGATTCGGCTGTTGGCAGTGCCCTTAAACGGATCGAGAATCTTGCCGACAGCATCACTGCGGAGGCTATTAGAAGAGAATTCAAATCTGAATGCCTGGTCCAGAAGCTCTCGATCGAATGTGCAGGCATCAATGATTTTCTTCGTAATTCAACAGAGGTGCAGATGAAAAAGATGCTGAAGGTTTTAAATGACTGCATAATTCAGGGCCAGGAAACAGGGGAGATCCGAAAGGATAAGGATTCAATGGAAATGGCCTGCATGGTTCAGGCCCAGTTCTATGGTGCATTTGTCCTTGGCAGGCTCTCACAGGATGGGGAGGGAATGAAAAGCTCAATTAATAATGTAATACAATATCTGCGCGAATAATTTTTTCTCAATAAACTGAATAGATCAGTACATTCAATAATCAAAATAGATATAATTATGACAAACAATGAAAAGACGGCTCTGGTTACCGGGGCAAACTCAGGAATCGGTTTTGAAACCGCAGCTCAGCTTGCTGGCAAGGGATATGGAAATATAATTTTTGTGGCACGTACAATTCAAAAGTCCGTCAATACTGCAGCAAGACTCAGGGAACAAGGATTTAAAAGCAATTACATTCCACTGACAATGGATACCACTGAGGTAAAATCTGCTAAGGAAGCTTCAGGCAAATTGATCGAAATGGGCAGGCAAATTGATCTACTTATACTAAACGCAGGTTCCGCCGCTGCTGACCTTACCAGGAACAGCAACGGGGTTGACCTGACATTTGCTTCTACCCTTGTCGGTCATCATGTTTTGACAATAAGTTTGCTCGAGAAAGGACTCCTGTCGGATGAAGCGAACATTGTAATTGCTGGTTCTGAGGCTGCCAGGGGGGATGTGTCAGGAATGGCTCTGCCAGATTTTGACAGCATAAGTGATGCTGAATTTGGGAGTGATATTGAGAAAACCTTAGAAGCATTTGCCAGAGGCTATGCTCCTGACAAATATCATGTTATGAAGGCCTATTCAATAGCTAAACTGTATGTAGCATGGTGGGCCTCTGCTATTTCAGAGAAAATTCCTAAGGGTATGCGGGCTTTTGCTATTTCACCGGGGAGTGTTCCCGGGACCAATTTTGGCCGAAACCAGAGCTTTATGTTCAGGCGGGTTATGATTCCGCTTATGGGTTCCTTTATTGGTAAGGCTATGGGTATGTCCTCTCCTACATCAGCAGGTGCCTTAAGATATATTTCAGCAGTTGAATTGCCGGGGGAAACCAACGGCAGATTCTATGCATCTCCTCCAAAGAAAATGACAGGGATACCAGAAGTTGTGAATACCGATCTTCTGAATGATTACGCGAAAAGGGATGCAGCCTGGAATGTTATCGTTGGACTCTCAGGAGGGATCGATTATTTCCGTGCTCGTTCGGCAGGTTCTGAATCCGCAAATCTGAAGAGAAAAATTGCCTGAACCTTTGGCAAGCCAGTCCACCCGGATTACTCCCTGACCACTGGATGATCCTGGAGGGTGGACTGGTTCTAATCCTGCAGGCAGAGCACCTGGTTCATTGCTATGATTGCCGACTTATAATCTTTGCGGTCTATCACAAACTGCATATTGACTTGCATAAGTGACTGGGAGACGCATTCGATATTAATTTTGTTTTTATAGAGTGCACCAGTGGCTTTGGCGAGTGCCCCTGGCATGGCTATGTTGGTACCGAGGGCAGAAACGATCGCAACTTTTTTTACCGTTATCCTGTGATAACCCTTACGCAACTCTTCCAGTAATTTTTCATCCTGGTCCTTTTCCCAGATTACCGTGGTGATGCTGTTGGCGTTTGTAGCCTTCAGTATGTAGGAGACATTGTACTTCTGGATAAGCTTCATCATGTTAAGGTCAAAACCTACCTGTCCGACCATAAAAGGATCATGAACCTCAATGGCTACCACCTTATCAGTACCGGTAACAATTTCGACCATTGATTTTTCACCAATATATTCACGGGTGATTAGTGTTCCGGGATGATCAGGTTCGAAGGTATTTTTAATCCGTATGTTTATGCCTGACACTTCAAGCGGCTTTGAAGCCTTTGGGTGGATTGCCTCCATGCCAATATCAGCAAGCTGGTCGGCAACATTATAATTAGTTTGTCCCACCGGACGGGAGTTCTCTATTCCCACGATCATAGGATCTGCTGTAGAAAGATGATACTCCTTGTGGATCACAGCTTCGTCGGCCTTCACTTCAACAGCAATTTTACTGAAGGTAACCTCTGAGTATCCCCGGTCAAATTCCCTCATAATCCCTTCTGTTCCCTTGGTATAGCCGGTTACAATGGGAATGGTTGAAGAGCAATCGAGTCCCGCAAAAGCCTTCTGTATCCGCTTGTCAATGGTCAGGTGTTCGGTGTCATGGAATCCGCAGAGATCAACGAAGGTGGCGTTGATCCCGTTGTTCTGGAGTATGTTTACGGAGTTGAACGCCGAATGTGCCTCCCCTATGGATGCAAGTATCTCACGGGCTGCAAGCAGAATGTTCTGGTGGTTGACATAGCCTGATGCCATTACTTCGGCAAGGCTGTTCAGATAATCCCTCGACTGTTTAATCCTGTTGGTGATGAAATCGTCAGCAATTTTCTGGTCCAGTTTAATGTCTTTAAGAGTCTTATTGATCTCAATAAATTTGCCTAGCAGTTTTCCCAATTCGGCCTGGTAGTCCTCTCCCCTGACAAAGAAATCATAAACCCCCGGTTCTCCGGTCTTTTTGTGTTCCAGTAGCCAATTTGTTACACCTCCGTAAGCAGAGACAATGAAAATTCGTCCAAAATAATCTCCCTTTTTCCGGGATCCGATAATGATATTCCGGAGTACATCCCCGAATTTGCTCATCGAGGATCCCCCGATCTTTTCAACTGTAAGCATGAAATTCTGTGGTATTACTTGTAATGAATCTGCAAAAGTGGCAAAATTATAATTAAAAGGGAATAATGACTTTCATTTTGTCGGAAAAAGGAGCATTTCTGTTTTAAACGAACATCTGCTGTGAGAATACTGAAAAAGGCTGACTATATTTATTGTGTCAATTAAGCCTTATACGCGAGAATATGAAACACCTGATTTTGATTTTATTTTTATCCTCAATTCTGGCAATATCATACAGCCAGACCATTGAAGACGAACCATTTTATAATGTAGAGACCCCGGATCATATCGTTGGGAATGATGATGTACCGGATGTTTACTCCACAGATGTATCTTTTGAAAGGTTCATCGTTTCCCGCATGAAGCACAAGACGGATATCCTTGAGGGATTGAACCAGATCGTAAAAGAGGAAAAGATCAATAACGCGGTAATCATAACAGGTATTGGTTCCGTTATCAGCTATCATATACATGTGGTGGACAATAATTCATTTCCCTCGAAGAATGAGTTTGTCAAAAAGGAAGTACCGATGGATGTGACCAATATTACCGGTTATGTTGTTGATGGCAGGGTGCATGCCCATGTTACACTGAGCGACGAAAATATGGCGATAGGCGGGCACCTGGAACCCGGGACAGAGGTGTTCACATTCTGTATCATCACCATTGGAATACTCGATGATGACGCGTCTCTGAAAAGATTTGACGACAAAACACTACGTTAGTAAATATATATTTGAATTCTATGAAAGCACTTGTGCTTGAGCAGTATAACAAGTTAGTATACAAAGACTGGCCGGATCCGGTGATGGCAGATGATGAGGTAATGATTGAAGTAAAAGCTGTCGGCATTTGCGGATCCGATGTACATGGCATGGACGGAAGCACCGGCAGGAGGATTCCACCGATTATTATGGGACATGAAGCAGCCGGTGTAATTGTCTCAACGGGGAAAGATGTTGAAGGTTGGAATCCCGGTGATCGTGTCACTTTCGATTCAACCATATACCGGCTTGATGACTGGTATACAAAAAAAGGACTCTACAACCTGAGTGACAATCGTATGGTACTTGGTGTCTCTCCCGGTGATTACCGCAGACATGGTGCATTCGCGGAACTGGTAAATGTGCCTCAGCACATTCTTTATCGAATACCCGAGGGTGTTAGTTTCACCCAGGCCTCCATGGTTGAGCCTGTAGCTGTCGCTGCCCACGCAGTTGATCTTACTCCCCTGGACAGAAAAGATACTGCTGTTGTAATTGGTGCCGGAATGATCGGTCTTTTTGTAATACAGGTTTTACGTTCAAAGGGCTGCGGTAAAATCATTGTTGTTGATCTTGAAGATGACAAACTGGCTCTGGCGAAGAAACTGGGTGCAGATCATACTCTGAACGCTTCAAAGACAGATGTTAAGAATGAAGTGTATTCATTGAGTGAGAACCGTGGGGCTGATGTGGTTTTTGAAGTTGTGGGAATTGCAGACACAGTAAAAATGGCAATAGAATGTGCCAGGAAAGGAGCCACCGTAACATTAGTCGGGAACCTGGCACCCTCAGTTGAGCTGCCCTTGCAGACAGTTGTCACCCAGCAGATAAGACTTCAGGGCAGTTGCGCCATTTGTGGCGAGTATCCTATGGTCCTGGATATGATAGCACGCAGGGAGGTAAATGTTGATGCCATCCTAAGTGCAGAGGCGCCCTTATCGGAAGGTGCTGATTGGTTCAGGAGGCTTTACAACAAGGAAAAGGGATTGCTAAAAGTAGTATTGAACCCCGGTTCCTAAAACATAAATAAATATCATGAGCGAAAAACTTAAAACTGCTGTTGTTGGTATCGGGAAGATAACCGACATGCATACAGCTGCCCTTGTAAATCTGAAAGAATCGCAATTCACTGCCGTATGCAGCCGAAACATGCAAAAGGCAAAGGAGTATGCCTTAAAATACGGAGTAAATGCATACACCGATGTTACTGAAATGGTAACAAAGGAAAAAATCGACGTTGTTATCATACTAACTCCGCATCCAAATCATAAGGAACCTACAATCGCTGCTCTAAAAGCCGGCGCCCATGTCCTGATCGAAAAGCCACTCGCGTCTTCATTGGAGGACTGCGATGCTATGCTCGAAGTCTCCCGGAATACAGGCAGGCAGATTGGGATGATATACCAGCGCAGATGGTTCAGGCCTGTAATGCGGGTCAAAGAAGCCATTGATGCAGGAAAAATCGGAACACCTGCTTTCGGTACGGTTAATATGCTTGGCTGGAGGAACAAGGAATACTATGACAGTGATCCCTGGCGGGGAACCTGGGCTGATGAGGGAGGAGGAGTACTTGTGAACCAGGCTCCTCACCAGATTGACCTTCTTCAATGGTATATGGGGGAGATCGATGAGTTGTACGGGCACTGGTCAAATATCAATCATCCTTATATTGAAGTTGATGATACCGCGAATGCTATTATCAAATTCAAGAACGGGGGCATCGGTAATATCATAGTTTCAAATGCACAGAAACCCGGTATCTACGGAAAGGTCCACGTTCACGGGAAGAGCGGGGCATCCGTAGGGGTACAGACGGATGCCGGTGCTATGTTTGTAGCCGGGATGTCAATAATCCTTGCTCCTCCTGTTCTTGACGTTTGGTCCGTTCCAGGTGAAGAAAAAATGATCGAAAACTGGAATCAGGAAGATTCAGATTTTTTCAATTCACTTGAAAAACCACTCGATTATTTCCATGAGCGTAACATAGAAGATTTCCTGCTGGCCATTCTTGAAGGCCGGAAACCTCTCATTACCGGAGAAGAGGGGAGAGTTACCGTAGAGATCTTTACAGCAATATACAGGTCCACCCGAGACAACACGCCGGTTAAATGGCCCCTGAAACCGGAACAAGGCAATGATTACGACGGAAGATTGTAGAATGTCCTGACCAAATTCAATGAATCTAGTTTTTGAAAGCTTTGGCTTTATAATTTATTTGCAAAATAAAGGTTAAAGCTTTATATTTGGTATTTGAATATAAAGCTATAGGTTTATGAAAGAGCGAAAACTAATAGTTGATCAGCTGGATAGGAAAATCAGGGAATTCCAAAATTTGAATGATCTTGTTATCCCACCTGAAGGATGGATTTTTTCAATCAGGAAAGCAATAAATATGTCCCGGAGGCAACTCAGCAGCAGGATGAATATTACCCCTCAGGGTTTAAAACAAACTGAGGAGCGCGAGAAAAGTGGTACTGTGTCATTAAATGTATTACGGCATGTTGCGAGGGCTCTTGACATGAAATTTGTATACGGTTTCATACCAAAACAGCTTTCGCTACAGAAAATGATTGAACAAAGAGCTGAAGAATTAGCAGCCGAAATTGTAAAACGAACGTCTCTAACCATGAGCCTGGAAAATCAAAAGCCTTCGGATGTTAGACTTAAACAGGCAGTAAAGGAGAAAAAGGAAGAATTATCAGCTAAAATCCCGAAGTATTTGTGGGACTAGATCTTGAATATATCTATGGTCAAACACCAATTTCTGAAGAGGAAAAAGACGGAATTTTAATAAAAACCATCTCCACCAGGAAAGAACTGGATGAGTTTGAACAACATAATATTGAATCTGCTTTTGAGTGGACAATAAGTAAAAAATTCAGTCTGGACCGGATTCTTACAATTGAATTCATTATGGAGGTTCATAAAAGGATGTTTAATAAAACCTGGGAATGGGCAGGTAAATTCAGGAATACAAATAAAAATATAGGGATTGATAAATTGCAAATATCGACAAGCTTAATAACTCTGTTGGATGATTGCAGATACTGGATTGACAATGAGACCTATTCCCATGATGAGATTGCAATACGATTCAAATTCAGGCTTGTGAAGATCCATCCTTTCCCAAATGGAAACGGAAGACATTCAAGATTATGTGCGGATATACTAATATCAAATGTGTTTAATGAAGATGTATTTACATGGGGAGGATTGGATCTTGTAAAACCCGGTGAATCAAGAAAGAAATATATTGATAATATTCACAATGCAGAGCAAATGGAAATGAAATCTCTTATAGCATTTGCCAGATCATAATGATCATAAACCAAAACAAAACAAAATGAGATCAGCAAAATTTACAATTTCATTATTGATCGGATTAACCGGGATTATTCTTGTGTCATGCTCCGGGCCAGGAGAGGATGCCAACTTTACTGCCAATTATCTCTGGTTTGATGAACCCGCGACTGATTGGAATCAGGCTTTACCGGTTGGTAATGGAAGACTGGGAGCTATGGTTTTCGGAGGGGTTGACGAGGAAAGGCTGCAGTTGAATGAAGAATCGGTCTGGTGTTTTAAGGATGAATACAAAAATAAACCCGGAGCAGAATCGCTGGACAGGATCAGGGAATTATTATTTGCAGGCGAGTACAAAAAGGGAGAATTACTTGCCAGGCAGGAGCTGCTGGACGAAAGATTGCCCTCGGGAACCAGGTCATATCAAACACTTGGCGACTTGAAAATTCAGTATGCTGATCCCGGCAAGTACACTAATTACAAGCGAACGCTCAATTTAGACAGCGCCCTGGTTCATATACAATACCAGAAAAAGGGAACAATATACAAGCGGCAGGTTTTTTCTTCTGCGGTAGATAATATGATTCTATTCCTGGAGACAGCAAGCAGGGATGCTGCAATAAGCTGCAAGATCTCGTTAACCCGTCCGGGTGAAGGCGAAGAAGTAATCATCCATGAGAATGGAATAATAATGAAACAGCATGTGGAGAATGGCCAGGGAGTAAGATACGAAACCAGGCTGGAGGTTATAAATACAGGCGGAACAATTAATGTGGAAGATGATGGACTGGTGATAGTAAATGCAGATAAGTTGGAACTGAGGCTTGTAGCGGGGACCAATTTTTCAGGAGAAGATCCGGCTGAACTTTGTGAGAAAGATGAAATGAAAGCAAAAGAAAGGTCTTATGAACAAATCCTTGCAGATCATATCGTGGAATACCAGGGATATTTTAACAGGGTTTCAATTCGACTCGGTAACTCTGAGCCGGGAACGGCTTCTTTTTATGATCTGCCTTCGAATGAGAGATTGGAATCGGCCGTCAATCATATAGATCCTGAACTGGCTGCCTTGTATTTTCAATTTGGACGGTATTTGCTTATTTCCAGTTCCCGTCCCGGTAACCTGCCGGCAAATCTTCAGGGCATCTGGAATGAACATCTAATACCACCCTGGAACGCGGATTATCATATCAACATCAATATCCAGATGAACTACTGGCCGGCCGAGGTAACAAACCTGTCGGAATGCCATCTGCCCATGCTTGATTTTATTGGGAGATTAAGGGAGAACGGAAGAAGGACGGCAATGGAAACTTATGGCTGCCGCGGCTTTACAGCGCATCATACAACAGACCTGGGGTACTTCACGACTCCCTTTGGGTCTCCTAAATGGGGACTCTGGCCCATGGGTGCTGCATGGGCCTCAACTCATATCTGGGAGCATTATTTATTTACTGAAGACATTGAATTTTTGGAAGACGATGGATACTTTGTAATGCGTGATGCTGCTCTATTCCTATCGGATTACCTGACAGAACATCCTGAAACAGGCAAACTGGTGACGGGTCCCTCCATATCACCCGAGAATATGTTCGTCGCTACTTCGGGTGACACAGCAGCAACCTGTATGGGACCTGCGATGGATCTTCAGATCGTCTGGCATTTGTTTACATCGGTGATTGCTGCCAGTGAAGTGCTTGACAGGGATAATGGATTTAGGGCCATACTCCAGTCCCAGCTTGAACAACTTGCCCCGGTAAATATTGGAGAGGATGGCCGGATACTGGAATGGTCGGAGGAGGGTTTACGGGAACTTAACCCGGGGCACCGTCATATGTCCCATCTGTATGGACTTTACCCATCAAACCAATACAACTGGAACGAAACACCCGAGTATATGGAGGCTGCAGCAAAGGTTATTGAAGACCGTCTGGAGCATGGAGGGGGACATACAGGATGGAGCCGTGCCTGGATGATCAATTTCTTTGCCCGCCTTCAGGATGGGGAAGAGGCACTTCATCACATACAGCAATTGTTTGCCAAATCAACCCATCCGAATATGTTTGACAACCATCCCCCTTTCCAGATTGACGGAAATTTCGGGGGAACAGCAGGGATTGCTGAGATGCTTCTCCAGTCACACATGAACGAACTAAGCATTCTTCCTGCCCTCCCGGAAGCATGGGCGGAGGGCGATGTAAAGGGATTGTGTGCAAGGGGAGGATTTGAGGTGGATATTTCCTGGAAAGACGGTGAACTGACCCAACTTAAAGTGCTGTCAAAACTGGGGAATGACCTGAAAATCAGATATGGGGATAATACCCGCGAGCAATCCACAGAAGCTGGCCAGACCTATTCATTTTCCAGGATTTGACCAGGTAAGTTTCAACATCGATCTCATGATCTATTGATCATCGGGAATGTTATCTATTATCCGGGTTATTGCGGCTTGAAGGATGTTTCGGTCCACCTCCATAATAAGGATACCCGTCAATTTCTTGCCAGTCCCCCGTCGCCCTCGGATCACCTGTCAATTCAAGTTGTTCCATCAGCTGATTGGAAAGTGACTCCCGGATCTCTGCATATTCCGGATCTTCTGCCAGGTTGACCAACTGTTCGGGATCCTTTAGGCAATCATACAATTCTTCTGCCGGCCGTTTGCCGAATGCAAGATCCCATAAATGCTCATGATGTTCATCTTTATACCTGTTTCCGGTCATATAGGTCTTTGTCGGCCCGTTGTCACAATCCCCAATCCAGCAATCCTCTATGGCAGCTTTATTATAATCAGGTGTGCCGGCTGGCCAGAGTTCTGGTTTGAAGTTCCGGATATAAAGGAAATCATGGTTGCGAATAGCCCGGCAGGGATAGCCTTCCATTGTGACTTCCTGTCCGGGTACATGCCGCTCTTTTCCATACAGGACAAAAGACCGATTTTCAGGTTCAACAAATCCTTCTTTTTCGCTTAAAATAAGGCTGGCCATACTCTTGCCGGTCATCTCAGCTGGGATGGTTACACCAGCCATCTCAAGGAATGTCGGAGCCAGATCGCTAAGACTGATAAAATCTTCGAGTATCCTGTCCGGATTTTTAATCCCTGATCCCCATCGTACCGCCAATGGAACACGTGAGCCCGAGTCATAGAGGTTGGCCTTGCAGCGTGGGAATGGCATGCCGTTGTCACCTGTTACTACGATAATAGTGTTCTCGAGTTCCCCCCTTTCTTCAAGGATCTCTATAGCCTTTGCCACATCTGAATCAAACCGCTGAACCTCGAAATAATAATCCGCAACATCACTTCTGACAATTGGATCATCCGGGAAACATTTGAAAAGACGGATCCTTTCCGAATCTATTCCACTTCGAATCCCTGATCCTTCATCATATCCCCGGTGCGGGTCCGATGCTCCCAGCCAGAAACAGAAGGGAGTGTTTTCGGGCCTGTCTGCAAGAAACTCTTCGAATCCCTCTTTATATTGCTTCCCGGCAGGATGCCTTTCCCAGTTATCCAGTTTTCCGGGTCCCCAGCTTTTCCTCCAGAATCCGACATGGTATCCGGCTTGCTCAAGAAGGATAGGGTAAACCGGGGTGGTTTCATCCAGGGTGCTCCAAAGACTTGCACCGGGACCGAGCCTCCAGTGGTATTGCCCGGTCAGGATGGCATTCCTTGAAGGTGTACATGAGGGTGATGAAATATAGGCATGGTTGAACAGAATCCCCTCTTGTGCTACCCGGTCAAAGGCAGGTGTCTGAACGACAGAGTCGCCGTATGCGCCGGCATGCGGCCACCCCCAGTCATCGGCAATGGCGAAAAGTATGTTTGGTCTTATGTGTGCATCCTTCTTACAACCTGTCTGAATAAGCAGTATTGCTGCTGAGATGAGAATCAGAAAAACCCGGTTTGCTGATTTCATAATATGTAGATTTTCTAATTGTTTTCGGTGGACTTCCTAAATAAAATGAATCCAAGGCTTCCCAGAGCAAGATAAATATAAAGCAGAAAATCCAGTCGCATTCCGCCTATGTGTTGTGGTACAACATGAAGAAGTGATAATAACAGGATTATAAGGCCGGTCGCTGAGAGGATCAGAATTCCACGGGAGGGCTTTTTTCTTGATAATACACCAAATAAAACAACCGGTGCCATCATTGATGTCCCCGTAAAACTTGTTCTTGCAAGCAGGGCGAGTTCGTCTGACATAAGGGTTGAGAAGACCAGGGCAATGATTGCAAAAACAAAAAGGCCAATCCTGGTATTTCTCAGTACCAGTTTATCGCTTCCTTTCATCAGTGAACGCAATTCGGTACCCAGTGCAAAGATCTGCGCATTCGTTGTAGAAAGACAGGCGGCAAAAAGTCCCACCATGGCCAGTGCTCCGACAACCTCTTTCTGGTCAAATAAGAGGGCATTGGCCAGATAGTCCGCCGAACTGGCATCCGGGTATTTCACAGCCCCATACATTCCAATAAAAGCGGTGGACATAATGATCAGGATGGCAAAGACCCCAAGGGACACAGCCATACGGCTCAGGGAGCGGAAATCTCTCATGGCAACAACCCGGGATGTCAGCTGGGGCTGTGTTACCGGAATAAGAATTATTGCGAAGAAAGAAGCAATAAGGAATTGTACGGTGAACAGGCCATTGGGACCGGGAACCGACAGCAGGGCAGGTTTTATTTCCTCCACCTTTGCGAAAAGGGATTCCACACTGCCAAAAGCTTTGATACAGGTGATACCTATCAGCCATATTACGATGAGAAGAATAGTGCCCTGTATGGCATCGCTGTAAATAATAGCCTTGAAGCCTCCAACCTCAGCGTATATAAGCATAATACTGACTATAATCAGTGCCCAGGACCAATCCGGAAGGATGCCCTCGAATGTTGCACCGAAGAAAATTGAAACTCCGCGGATCTGGATTGCCGCATAGGGTACAAGGAAAAGAAATGCCGTGATGAAGAAGAGATATCCGGGCAGCTTGCTACCGTAAAGATCGTTCAGGAAACCTGACACTCCCTTGAATCCTGTTGACTTTACTTTTTTTCGGATATGGTAGCCAAACCAGATGATAAAGAATACCATGGCACCATCGGAAATGGCAAGGAAAATCCATGCCCCAATCCCATGGGTCCTGAACATGTCCGGCATCCCCATAAATATAAAGGCGCTGAAAAGGGCGGCTGCGAAAGTCAGTACTCCTATTGTGGGACCGATATTTAATCCTGCCAGCATGTATTCATCCAGCGTTCTGTCTTTCTTATATGACTTTACCGAAGCGATTACCAGTGCCAGGATAAAAAGGCTTCCTAATATAATAACCCATGTAATCATGATTCGTCCTCCTCTTTTCCGGGGTGGTTATGTATGGAAAACCATGTCAGGATAACAAAGCACAGTGCAACGAGCAGTCCCGTCCACAATGTATATGGCAGATGGAACAAGGATGGTTCATGCTTTCCATAGGGCATCACCAGGGGGGTAAAGGTGATAATGCTTAGGATTATGGCCAACAATATCAGCAGGCGGTAAATCCGAGTTTTCCGATCTTGATTCATGAGATTAAATAATAGAATATTTAGTTGTTCCGGAAGATACTAAATAATTATATTGCAAGGTAAATGATTCATCTATGAAGTTTTTAACCTGTATTGTGAGGCAACCATGTCCTGAAATGGTTGGGGGATTAAGTAGTGGGGGACTAGGAATCCCGGATTATGGACTTGCATTGGAGCAGCATAAGAAATATGTTGAAGCCCTCGAAGAATGCGGCTGTAAGGTTATTGTACTTCCGGCCGACCCGGCTTATCCGGATTCTGTTTTCGTGGAAGATACGGCCCTGCTGATCGGATCGGCTGCCATCCTTACCCGGCCTGGAGCAGACTCCAGAAAAGGTGAGACTGCTGGCATGAAGCCGGTTTTGCAAAATCATTTTATGCCGGTGGAGGAGATCATACTACCCGGCACTCTGGAAGCGGGAGATGTACTGGAAGTTGAGTCACATTATTATATCGGTATATCTGAAAGAACAAACAATGAAGGCGCGGAACAACTGATCAGGATCCTTGAAAAACATGGAAAAACGGGGAGTACAGTCAGGCTTCAAAAATTCCTGCACCTGAAAACCGGTGTAGCCTGGCTTGGAAATAATACCCTCCTGCTTACTGGTGAGCTAAGGCAGGCTTTAGAATTTCACAATTATGAAAGGATCGAAGTGGATGATGATGAGCAGTATGCAGCCAATTCAATAATGGTCAATGGAACAGTCATAATGCCTGCAGGATATCCGAAGACGCTTAATACGCTGCAGGATTCCGGTTATAAGGTGCTCCAGGTTGACACCTCCGAGTACCGGAAGCTTGATGGGGGACTAAGCTGTCTTTCGCTGCGGTTCTGAGATCCTGACATGAATTTTCATGAATATTTTTATTAACAGAAATAAATCTTGCAGCGTATGGATACAAAAGCTTTCCAGGATTACTATCCCGATGATGTGGCACATTGCTACGGCTGCGGTTACCTGAATGAAAGTGGTCACCAGATTAAAACCTATTGGGACGGGGATGAAACGGTTACTCATTATACACCTGAGCCGTATCATACTGCTGTGCCGGGGTATGTTTACGGGGGACTCCTGGCCTCGCTGGTCGATTGTCACAGCACTGGTACCGCCGCTGCAGCAAAGTACAGGGAGGAAAACAGGTCAATGGACAGCCAGCCTGCACTCCGGTTCCTGACGGCTTCCCTAAAAGTTGATTACCGGAGACCTACTCCCCTCGGGGTACCCCTTGAAATCCGGGGGAAGATCCGTGAGGTTAAAGGCAGGAAAGTTATTGTCGATGTGGAACTAAGGGCCAATAATGAAGTATGCGTAACTGGTGAGGTTCTTTGCATCCAAGCCCCGGAAGGATTTCTGGCAAAATAGAGCTACCTGTAAAACAATCTAAAATACAGTTGATTATATTAGGAGATGACCTAATTTTGGAATAACAAACTCCAAAATGCGGATCAAAATGGAAGTAATCATTCCCAGATTCTTTATTCCTTCCGAACTGGATAATTAGGTAGAGATACGGTTCATATTAAAATGCTTACATATTCCGGCGGTATTCCCCGCCTACTTCGAAAAGGGCCTGGGTGATCTGGCCAATAGAGCAGACCTTGGAAACTTCCATTAATTCCTCGAATACGTTGCGGTTACCTATGGCAGCCTCCTTGAGTTTCATGATCTGTCTGGCTGATGCTTCACCATAGACATGATTTAGGCGTTTCAGCACCCTCAACTGGTCGGCCCTTTCTTTATTCGTCGAACGAATCACTTCACCGGGGATCATTGTGGGTGACCCTTCCTGGGAAAGGAAGGTGTTGACTCCCACCAGGGGAAGCTCACCTGTATTTTTCAGACTCTCATAATACATGGATTCTTCCTGTATCCTGGATCTCTGGTACATGGTTTCCATGGCCCCAAGCACTCCTCCCCGTTCTGTAAGTCGGTCGAATTCTGCCAGAACGGCCTCTTCAACAAGGTCCGTCAGTTCTTCAATGATGAACGATCCCTGGAATGGATTCTGGTTTTTGGTAAGACCAAATTCCTGGTTGATAATAAGCTGGATGGCCAGGGCCCTGCGGACAGACTCTTCAGTTGGAGTTGTTATAGCCTCGTCATAGGCATTGGTATGTAAGGAGTTGCAGTTGTCGTAGACGGCATGAAGTGCCTGGAGGGTGGTTCGGATATCATTGAATTCGATCTCCTGGGCATGCAGGGAGCGGCCGGATGTCTGGATATGGTATTTCAGTTTCTGTGACCGTTGGTTCGCGCCGTATTTGTATTTCATAGCCCTTGACCAGATCCGCCTTGCCACCCTTCCTATTACCGTGTATTCCGGATCGAGTCCATTGGAAAAGAAAAAGGAAAGACTGGGGGCAAATTCATCAATGTCCATTCCCCTGGAAAGATAGTATTCCACGTAAGTGAATCCATTAGCCAGAGTAAACGCCAGCTGGCTTATGGGATTTGCTCCGGCTTCGGCAATGTGATACCCGGATATGGAGACTGAATAGAAATTACTTACCAGGTTGTCAATAAAATATTGCTGAACATCTCCCATCATTTTCAGGGAGAAATTAGTTGAAAAGATACAGGTATTCTGTGCCTGGTCTTCTTTCAGGATATCTGCCTGAACAGTTCCCCTCACAGCTGAGATGGTTTCAGCTTTAATTTTCTGGTATATTTCCGGCGGCAGAATCTTATCCCCTGTAATTCCAAGTAATAATAATCCCAGTCCATCGTTCCCCTGCGGAAGTTTTCCTTCATAGCAAGGCCTGGGGAATCCATTATCGTCATAAAGTGTCTTAAGTTTTTTGTCCAGCTTTCCCATAAGGCTATTCTGCCGGATATATATCTCGCATTGCTGGTCAATGGCTGCATTAAGGAAATAGCCGACAAGGATGGGAGCGGGACCGTTAATGGTCATGGACACCGAGGTGTTCGGGTCAAGCAGATTGAATCCTGAATAGAGCTTTTTTGCATCATCAAGGCAGGCAATTGATACTCCCGAATTTCCTAGCTTCCCATAAATATCGGGACGCTTGTCCGGATCGGAGCCATACAGGGTAACCGAATCAAAAGCTGTTGACAACCGCCTTGCTGGCATATCCCGGCAGAGGTAATGGAAACGCTGGTTAGTACGTTCTGCTCCACCTTCTCCGGCGAACATCCTGGTTGGATCTTCTTCCTCGCGCTTAAACGGGAAGACCCCAGCGGTGTATGGAAATTCGCCTGGAACATTTTCTTTCAGGATCCATCTAAGAATATCCCCCCATCCCTTGTATGGAGGAAGGATCACTTTCGGAATGCTGAGATGAGACATCGTTTCGGAATGAGTATCAATACTCAAATTCTTTCCGCGGATCTCGTAGTTGTATTTTTTCTTGTTATACCTGGTCTTTTTCGCTTCCCATCCTTTTAGGATATCAAGGTTTTCCCGGTCAAGTTTTTTCTCATGATTCCGGTACAGATTTTTCAGCTCCGAAGCAGCAGTGGAATTCTCAATCTCACCTTCCTGCAATGCATGAATACTCATACTGAGACCATACATCAGGTCGGCAGTTTCAACCTGTTCTTTTATCCAATTACCTATGCTGTTGATGGACTCCGAAATTTCTGACAGGTATCGTATCCTTTTTCCGGGGATAATATCCGTGCGATGGAAATATTTCTTTCTCCTGCTGTCTGCTATTTTTATTGATTTCCCTGCCTTCTTTGACAGAAGTCCCAAAAGACTTGTATATAGTTTCTCAACTCCCGGATCATTGAAATCAGATGCAACGGTTCCGAAAACAGGCATTTCTGCCAGATCAGACTCGAAGCGTACGTGGTTTCGCTGGTATTGCTTTCTGACATCCCTGAGTGCATCTTCTGCCCCCGGACGGTCAGATTTATTTACCACAACCAAATCTGCAAAATCAAGCATGTCGATTTTTTCAAGCTGGGTTGCAGCCCCGTACTCCGGGGTCATCACATACATTGAGAAATCGCTGTAATCTACGACCTCGGTGCTCGCCTGTCCTATGCCAGATGTTTCCAGTATAATCAGGTTAAAACCTGCAGACTTTAATACGCAAAGTGCGCCCTGTACATATTCAGAGATGGCCAGGTTTTCACGCCGGGTTGCCATCGAACGCATATAAACCCGCTTGTCCCGTATGGCATTCATACGGATCCTGTCACCCAGGAGTGCACCGCCTGTCTTTTTCTTGGTAGGATCGATCGAGACGATACCAACATTGTGTTTCGGGTAATCGCTAAGGTAGCGGCGGATAATCTCATCAATGAGGGACGATTTTCCGGATCCCCCGGTCCCCGTGATGCCGATAACCGGAAGTGTTTTGGAACTGCATTCCAGGCCGAGTGAGTTCAGAAGTTTGCTTACCGCGGATGGATTGTTCTCGGCTCCTGTGATCAGTCTGGCAATTGACCATGAGTCTCTTTTCCGAACCAGATCGGCATTGACCTTATCCCAGCCCTTAATTGGGAAATCACAGGCTTTTACCACCTCATTTATCATTCCCTGCAATCCCAATTTTCGTCCGTCGTCAGGTGAGAATATCCTTGCAGCACCGGAATTTGCAAGTTGTTTTATTTCATCCGGTAGGATTACACCGCCCCCTCCTCCGAATATCTTTGTATTGGAGGCACCTTTTTCATCCAGCAGCTGACGTATAAATGTATAAAACTCCATATGTCCCCCCTGGTAAGAGGTTACAGCAATACCCTGGACATCCTCCTGTATGGCGCAGTCAACGATTTCCTGAACCGAACGGTTATGCCCGAGATGTATCACCTCCACTCCTGTACTCTGCAGGATCCGGCGCATGATATTTATAGCCGCATCATGTCCGTCAAACAGGGAAGTCGCGGTAACTATCCTGATATGGTTTTTAGGGCTGTATTTTTTTTTAGTATTCATAACATGGCAGTGGCCGGGGGTTTCAGGTTATTATTAACTAATCTTTCAGCAGGTCCCTGGATATTACGACCCGCTGGATCTCAGAGGTCCCTTCATAGATCTCAGTGAGTTTTGCATCACGCATTAATCGTTCAACATGGTATTCCTTCACATAGCCGTATCCGCCGTGGATCTGAACTGCCTCGGTTGTAACCCACATGGCTGTTTCCGAAGCAAAAACTTTTGCGATTGCACTCGCAGTACCAATGGGTTTTCCCTGGTCATGCAGCCATGCGGTTTTAAGGCAAAGGTTTCTTGCTGCCTCTATTCTGATTGCCATATCAGCCAGCTTGAATGCTATCACCTGGTGGTTCGCGATCTCGGTGCCGAAGGCCTTGCGTTCCTTGGAATATTTCAATGAGAGTTCGAAGGCCCCTGAGGCAATTCCAAGTGCCTGGGCAGCGATTCCAAGACGGCCTCCTTCGAGGGTTTTCATGGCAAATTTGAATCCGAAACCCTCTTCTCCGATCCGGTTTTCAAGGGGAACCTTAACATCTGTGAACATGACTGAGACTGTATCTGAGCTTCGCATTCCCATTTTATTTTCGTGAGGTCCTGTGGATACACCTTGGGTTTCCCTCTCGATGATGAGGGCATTGATGCCACGGTGTCCTTTCTCCTTGTCGGTCTGCACCATGACAAGGTAAACTGCTGCAGTACTTCCGTTGGTAATCCAGTTCTTGGTTCCGTTGACCAGATAATGGTCACCTTTCAACTCGGCGGTAGTTCGTTGCATGGTAGCATCAGATCCCGCTTCTGGTTCAGAAAGAAGGAAGGCCCCGGTTATTTCTCCCCGGGCCAAGGGTTTCAGGTACTTATCCTTCTGCTCTTCGGTTCCGTACTTTTCGAGTCCCCAGCAAACCAGGGAATTATTCACGGTAACAATTACTCCCACCGAGGAGTCAACTTTGCAGAGTTCTTCCATGGCCAGGACATATGAAATAGTATCCATCCCGCTACCGTCGTATTTCGGATCGACCATCATTCCCAAAAATCCGAGTTCAGCTAAATTTTTTACATGTTGTTCGGGATAGATCCCTTTATCGTCGCGTTCGATCACATCCTGGATTAATTCGCGCCGGGCGTAATCACGGGCGGACTGTCGGATCATCAGGTGTTCTTCTGTAAGATCAAAGTTCATTTTATTGGATTTTAGTCATTATAAGCGAAACAGCTGTTTTATCATCTCCTCCCATATTCATGCTCAGCCCATAAGGGCGGTCAGCAGGCATTTCTATCTGGGCATCCCCGGCTTTTCCTGTCAATTGTTCCCAGAGTGTGACAGCCATATGTACACCTGTTGCACCTGTCGGATGACCCCAACCTATGAGTCCCCCGGTAGTATTAAAGGGGATCTTCCCCCCGCGTGCCGTATGCCCTTCGAGTACGAAATCCTTGCCTTTGCCTTTTTCGGCCAGTCCCAGGGCTTCAACGCCCAGGAGTCCTGCAATAGTAAAGCAATCATGTGTTTCCACCGTCGCCAGGTCGTCCTTTGTGATCCTGGCCATTTCCATGGCCTTTGTGGTAGCGGCTTTGACTGTTGAAAGCTCCAGGGGATCCACAGGGGGCTGTGTAATATCTTCCACAGCGTGACCGAACCCGGTAATTTCTATTGCATCCGTGGGACTGATCCCACATCGTTTTAATCCTTCTTCAGAGAGTATTGCAATAGCCGAAGCCCCGTCCGAAACCTTTGAGCAATCCATAACATTCAGGCATGCTGTAAAAGTCTGTGCATCCGGTTCGGTCATTCCGAGCGAGATAAGGTCTTCTGAATTATTGGTGTATTCCTGGGCAGTGGGACATAGACGTGCATTTTCAATGGCGTTTTTATACCAGCGTGCAAGTGCGGGTCGTGTTTCATCCTTTCCCCATGCATCGTAGTAAGCCTGGGTACGGTCTGAAAACTGCCCGGGAAAGAAATATGCATGTCCCTCCTTACGGTTTGGGAACCATCCTGCCATTGCAAGAAAATCCGCACCATATACTGCTTTGACGGAATTCTGCACCTCGATTCCCAGCGCAAGTACAACATCAGCGGTTTCTGCAAGAACCGATCTGATGCCAGACAGAAGAGCTAGTCCCCCACTGGCACAGGCCCCCTCAACACGGGTAGCCGGTTTATGTCTCAGAGCAGCATCCACCATAGGGAAAAGTGCGTTAAGATGGGCCTGGCGGACAAACCTGCTGGCCATGAAATTCCCTACCACGGATTCATCCACATTACCTGCTCCACCAATCTGATCAAGTGTTCCCCTGGCAGCTTCCTTAAAATAATGTTCCAGTCCGGGTCTTGGTTTCTTGGGATGAAATTCCTTTCTCCCTGTCCCAAGGGAGATGGTATTATACCCGGCTGCCATATATACTTTTCGCCTCATTGTCATTGTTTTTTCTAATTATCAAAATAATTATTCACAGGTCCGTATGCGTGGAAAAACCCTGTCAGTAATACCATATTCACATCATCTGTTGAAGCGGCTACCTTTTTTTCAACCAGAAGTTCACCTATCTGACGGGAATTCCTTCCGTATTCCTTTGCCAGTTTGGCACCGGTGGACTGTTCCCCGGTGAGGGATTTAAAATAGGATTCAAGCTTCCCGGATTTGTCCGGATCCCGGATAACATCCTTCCAGGGCATGTGACCCGGAGGCAATGATCCCAGGTCAGGGGCGACTTCCCCTTCAATAGTATCCACCGGAATATAATCCTTCTTGTCCATATCCCATATCCCGGTTATCCTTCCTTTCTCATAGGAAAGTATACCATTCTTCTGGGATCCGTCGGGATTTTGTCCACCCCGGACTTCCTGCTCCATCAGCCTGTCTATCAGGTCACAACGAAGGTTCTCTCCATCCATGTAGGGATCCATGACCTGCATAATGTACTGGCAGACATCGACACCCACATAATCCGTCAGCTGGAAAATACCCATGGGCCGGATGAGGAAATCCTGGGTGACCCGGTTGATGATCCAGATGGACTGGGGAAGACTGTGGTCTTTCGAGAGCTTTTCGACCTGCCGGGCCGCAAATAGGATGTCTCTCATAAAGTGACCGTTGCCTACGAAGCCTGCGATATCATTTGACGGTACCAGCTTTTTTTGCATTGCCTTAGCAAAATCAACAGAGAAACTTTTCAGTTCCGGGAGAGTTTTTTGGGAGGCGATAAGTTCTACCAGTCTCTGTACTGCCGGGGGATTGTAGAAATGAAAACCGATTATCCGTCCGCCGAGACCGGCATCCTTGTCGAGCTTGCCAATGGGGATTGAGCTGGTATTGGTTAGGTACCAGGTTTTGCTTCCTGAGTCTCCGTCAATCTCCCGGATCAGTTTTACTTTCAGTTCCGGGTTTTCGCTTACGGCTTCGAATACAAGGGTCGAGCCCTTTGCCAGCTCGAGGGAGGTTCCCGTTTTAACAAATTTCATCACATCCAGAATATACTGGTCTATGATCTCCCCATTTTCAATAAGGTCTGCCTGATTGCTGTATACTTGGCGAAGGTTTACTATCTGTTTTTCTCCGGCCTTGCGAATTTGTCCACGAAGGTAGTCCATAACCCCCCTGAGGCTCTCCTCCGAAACATCTATGGCGTTAAGCTGGTATAATGGTGCGTCTTTGGGATTTTCCCGGGCAAGCCGGAACATTTCCATGGCGGTCAGAAGAAGGATCCCGCTGCCCATTTTGCCGCCTGCACCAAGTACGGATACCTTTCTGAATTTCTCTTTGTAATTCATGTTAATTGACTTAATTGCTTACCATTCCGGTTTACGTTTCTCAACAAATGCCTTCATTCCTTCCTTTCCCTGTCCCTCGAACATCCTCATAAAATTCTCGGACTCGAGTTTTAGTCCCTCGTCATACGGGAGATCTGATGAGGCCATGCATACCGATTTCACGGCCATAAGGGAATCGGGTCCGGCCTTACCCATTAAGCCAGCGACTTCCTTTGCCCTCTCGAGTAATGCTTCCGGTTCGCATATTTCCTGCACGAGTCCCATTTGAAGAGCCTCCTCAGCTCCGATGTTTACAGCTGTTGTAAGCATATACAGGGCATTTCCGAGTCCCACATGCTTTGCCAGTTTATGAGTTGCACCATACCCGGGTATAAGTCCCAGTTTAACCTCCGGCTGTCCAAATTTAGCCTCCTTGCTGGCCAGTCTTATATCGCAGGCCATACAAAGCTCACAGCCTCCTCCCAGGGCATAACCGTTTACAGCAGCGATTACAGGAAAGGGATAATCCTCCAGGCGCTGAAAGGTTTTTTGTCCACCGACAGATAGTTTGAGAGCTTCATCGGGAGACATATCTGCCATTTCCTTAATATCGGCACCAGCAGCGAATCCTTTTCCTGTTCCTGTTATGATCAGAATCACAGGATCCTTTTCGAGCTCATCCAACAATTTGTTTAAGTCCTTGAAGAACTGAATGTTTAGGGCGTTTAGTACTTCGGGACGGCTGAGCGTAATAATCCCCGTCCCATTTTGAGATTCAAAATGAAAAGTTTTCGAGTCCATATCGTAAATTTCAGCAGCAGGTATTGTCCTGCCACGGGTCTGTTTTGTCAATCCGGCCAATCAGATAACAAGTCATATAAATTACGGAAAACACTGGTACGAGTCAAGTGTCATTGAACATATTGAAGGCCACATCACAATTTCTACTACTTCGCGATACAACTCGCTTCGCTCAGACAGTATCACTCATCCGTAGAAACAATGATGCTGGCCTTGCTATTTAGAGGGGGATGGGGGTAGGTTTTTCTGGTTTTTGGCTATATCGTCCTGGGCCTTTATACGGTCTATCAGGTTCGGATCAACCGATTTAACATGCAAATCGCGCTGAGGAAATGGTATGGTGATACCGGCAGCCACTATGGCGTCATTGACTTTGACCGCCATCTCGGATTGAAGTACCAGCCTGAGGTTAGCATCCCCGAGCCAGAAGAGCAGCCGGAAATCCAGAGAACTGTCCCCGAATCCAAGGAAAATTGATATGGGTTCGGGTGTTTGAAGTATTTTGTCAGAGGATTTTGCTATTTCCAGAAGCAGGTCGAGTACCATTTGCGGGTCCGTACCGTAAGCAACACCTACGCGAACTTCTGCCCGTCGTCTCATATCCGTACGTGTCCAGTTGATCAGCTCCTTGGAGATCAGGTTTCCGTTAGGAGTGATCACTTCTGCACCGTCGTAAGTTCGGATCACACTTGAGCGGATGCCTATTTCCTTTACGATGCCCAGAAGGGTCCCAACCTCAATAATGTCACCCTCCTTGATGGGCCTTTCAAAAGCAAGGATAATTCCTGAAACAAGGTTGTTGAAGATACTCTGGAGTCCAAAACCGATACCAACACCGAAGGCACCCAGAAGAATAGTAAGCTTATCCATTTCAACTCCCAGGGCTGCAATGGCAAGCATGAAACCAACGGTAAAAATAGTTATCCTCAACAGGAGGGACATTGCTCCGGGGGCGCCCTTCCGCATCCGGTCACGTATACCGGTTTCTCCTTCAAAAATAGTGCGGATAAGCCGGCCGATTATGACCGTCAGCCATACAATAAAGAAAAACAGGATAATATTCCACAAAGAGAATGTCATGGAGCCAGCCTCGATATCATGTAAAAGGATATTCTTGAACCAGGGATACATGGCATTCCAGATATTAAAGATCCGGAAGACAAAATTAATCAGGAGAATTACCGCAACCAGGTTTATTAGTCCTTTTATCCGCCTGTATATGAGTTCCTTGTACTGGCTTAGAATGCTGGATTTTTTAAAGTAGTTACTGTAGATAGTGGTAGTAATTATACTATTCAGGGTAGCCACAAATGCGTACAGGAACAGAGAAACAGTGGCGCTTTCTATGATTGAATGTGTAAGAAATTCGGACAGGCTGATGGAACCTACGATATTACCGAAGAATGCAATTAAAAGCATCCCGAATGCTATGAAGCCTCCGGCTACAAGTACTTTACCCAGCCGTCCGCTGAGAATTATTTCACGCTGGCTTTTCCTTCCAAAAACAAGATAGATTGTAAGGATTGCGAAAAGAATAATAAACAAAAGCCAGAGTCTGCTGAGAAGAGATTCTGAATAACCGATCCGGTGAAGTTCGACCAGGATAGTGGCAATAAGCGGAAAGTAAATATATTTTCGCGCCGGACCGGTGATGACAGACCTCAGGATGCTGATAATCGGAGGAAAAAGGAACAAGGAGGCAAGCAATAACACCGAGTCAGGAAAATTACTATACAGGACAAAAGTCAGAATGACTGATATAAGCCAACCCGATGCCAGAGGACGGGTAGTTATGTTCTTGACTGCAATAATTTCCGGAGTTTCTTCCTCGGGAAGGGTATGACTGAGGTTATGGTAAAGAATAAATATAAATATTATAATAATTAGGGAAAGGACCAGGTGCAACCAGATCCGATGGGAATACTGGTTATAGAAATCCCTGAACCCTATCATTGTATCGTCCAGCAGGGAGCGTTCCTGTTCAAATACTATGGTTGAATCTTTTTTGCTCTTGAATTCTTTCCAGATCGGGGGACTGTCAAGGCTTAGCAGGCTTCTGGCCATTTCCTGATGAGCCTCAGCAATGGCTTCCAGAACTTCGTTGGTAAAAATTACCCCGGAGGTGATTTTTACCAGCTCCTCCTGGATGAATTTAGAATCGGTTTCAATCTGGGATTCTGTCTCCCGGATGTCACTAAGGGTTGTCTCGACCTGCTCAAGTACAAGATCGACAGCCGTTTCTTCATTAATTGTCACAGAGGTTAATTCCCATAGTACCAGTAATTTATGTACTTCTGCCTTATTTTCCTCCTTTATCTGTAGTATCTCATTTAAATAATCCTGTTCTGTATCAAATAATTTATCCAGAAATTGCCATTCGGACTGAAGGTTTTCCAGGCTACGCAGATTCAACTCTTCCGGATTGTGTATACGGGGATCCTCCCGAATCAGCCCCAGACGGAATTGTAATATATCCATTCTGGATGTGATCTCTTCCCTTTTTTCATCCGTCAGCAGGTTGGTCCTCTTTTCACGCAGCCGGGTGTTCACTTCTGTGGCCTGGATAATAATTTCTGTTACAGGGATGGTCTGTAGAATGGCTACCGTCGTATCCTTAACTACGGGTTCCTGTGCAAAGGACTTCGCAGGTGACAGGGGAAGGAAAAATATTGCCAGGATTAGATGATATAGTAGTTTTTTCATTTCCTAAGGATTTATCAATCAGGGAATCGCAATTCACTTGTGATTTAACAGATGAAAATTAAAAAATAAAGGGGATAAAAGAAAAATTACATATCAACGTTCAGGGAAAACATCGCAGGTGAAGCGGGGCACATCATCAATCAGATTCTTCTTCGTCAATATTTTCAATCCTTTCTCCTTCCGGAATGGTCTCAACTGGAGCAGTTGTTGTTTCCTCATCTTCCTTAAGGCTCATGGATGAGGGCATCTTGATCAGGTAGCTTATTTCTTCAGTTTCATATGGAAGGGCCGAAATCAACTGTTTGTCTTTATTGAAAAAGGTAATAACGTCCTGTACATACCCCTGGGGGTACTTTCCCCGAATGTCCTCCCGGATTTCTGCAGGCAGGCTTTTATAATCCTTAAAGACTTTCTTTTTCATCTTGCCAGATCAGATCAATATTCAATAATAAGAAATTTTTTACAAGAGTCCACACTTAGATTGTATAAAATCATTGTTAAATTTGTTAACAATGAATGAAATTCTCTATGTTGGACTGTCCCAATCATTTTTCGCGGGACTAATGATCGCAACAAAAAAGAATCCTACTGTGGCAGACAGATTACTTGCTGCATGGCTGTTCCTGATCGCTATCGAGATGGGATTTGCGATTATTAACACCAGTATTGTTCCACTCTTTGAATATTTATTCATCCCATTTACTTACGGACCACTCCTGTATTTATACACGAAGTACCAGACCACTGAGCGGGTTGAGTTCAACTGGAGGTATATCCTGCATTTCATTCCGGCTCTTGCATTTTTCATTACTGCAATAGTTTTCCGTGGCAAACCAGTTATGCGGCTGGATGATTTCTGGGATACTGATCCATTCCTTTTATTTCGCCTTCTCTATGGATTTTCCTTTTTTGTTTCCATCACTACCTACAGTATTGTTGCCTTCGTGCTCATCAACCGGCACCAGAGGAATATTCAGAATCTTGTAAGTTACACATCAGGAAAAATCACTTTGAGCTGGTTGCTTGTAATTTCAATCAGTTTTTATGTCACCTATGTAGGAGTTTTTATATTCGGAGCATATGTGATATTTGCCAAGGATCCTACCTATGATCCAAAGCTGCCTTCCTATTTTGGTCTTACATTTTTCGCCTTTGCTTTCAGCTTCTACGGATTCAAACAGCCCGGGATTTTCAACGAGATACTGGCTCCTCGTCATCCTGCAGTCGACCCGGTAACGCTTAAAAAAACTCCACTACCGGAAGTGGAAATCGAACCCAAATATGAACGCTCAGGACTTAAGGAAAAGGATGCCAAAGAATATATGGATCAACTTCTGAAACATATGCAGGAGAAAAAACCCTACCTTGATGTTGACCTGACCATAAATGAAATCTCATCCGAACTCAACATCCCCAGGCATTACCTCACCCAGGTAATCAATGGACTCATGGGCAAGAATTTTTATACCTTCATTAACGAGTACCGGATAGAGGAAGTAAAAAAGTTACTTGTGGACGACGATTTTACTAAATACACGCTTACCTCGATTGCATTTGAAGCCGGCTTCAATTCCAAATCATCCTTCAACAGTGTTTTCAAGTCCTCAACCGGGATGACACCAACACAGTTTAAGGAGGCTTACTTTAGGGAACAGTCCAAGAACATCGGCTCGGACTAGAACCTGCCTTCTATCCAACCTTTCCCGATAATACTTCATCAGTCCCATTTTTAGACCCTTAGCTGTACTATCCGCTAAGTCCGGACAGGTCCATATTCCATACCAAGCGGACTGGACGCAAATGCGGTTCTCTCATCGTAATATTGCACTCACCCCCAACCACAGCTGAACATTAACCACAGCTGAAGGAAGGACACTTTACACTTTATTTTTAGCATGAGATTTTTTATAGTTGGAATACTTATCGCCATTAGCATCCCTGCCGGGCTTTTTGCCCAGGGACTATTTGAAAGTGCCGGCACCGATTCACAGGAGAGCAAATTGCCGGTACAATTTAACGGGTACGCAAGGGGCGCCCTCTACCTGGGGGAATATTCCACTGGCTCGTCCCCTGAAATTAAGAGTGGATACGGGGAGGCTGGACTAAAGATTAATGCCAACTCCGGTTCCAGAGCCAGGTTGTTTTCTGAATTGCGCTTCCGTGAAGGTTACGAGTATAATGAGTGGATCAGTGATTTTACCCTGAGGGAAGCATACGCAGATCTCTATCTCGGACCATTTGAACTGCGGGCAGGACAATCAATTGTTTCATGGGGAAGGGCGGATGGATTCAATCCGACAAATAACCTCACACCCCAGGACTATTTTGTACGCTCACCCGAACCGGATGACATGCGTTTGGGAAATTTCCTGGTAAGGGCCAGATATAATATTACAAACAAACTCAGGCTGGAAGCAGTCTGGGTACCCAGATATAAATATTCCGTCTACCGGTTTGATCTTTTTGACATGCCGGAATATGTTAATTTCCTGGAGAGCCCTCTGCCTGAGGCAACCTTAAAAAACAGTTCGGTAGGAGCAAAGCTTGACTTTTTATTTGACAGATTTGACGGGTCATTGTCATGGTTCAACGGCTATGACCCAAAGCCAGGTATACAATCAGGGGAGATATCCCAGTCCACGGGAGAGGACTTTATTATTGATATGTATGCCAGGGCTTTCAGGCAGCAAACCCTCGGACTCGATTTTTCATTTGGATTGGGATCTTATGGAGTCCGGGGGGAGGCTGCGCTGCGCGATCCCACCACCGAATACCGTGATGAAATATATGCTCCGAACCGGGACCTGCGGTATGTACTGGAGATTGACCGGTCTTTCGGCGATTTCAGCCTGATGATTATGTATATGGGTCAATATGTATTCGACTTTACAGAAGGACCTGCACCAGGAGGAATCCCTGATATTGATCCACTGATGCTGCAAGATCCCGCAGCATTTGCCATGCTGGCACCGATGATGTACCAGGAGATAGCAGCCTTTAACCGCGTTATTTTCGATCAGACCACAGAAATCTCCCATCTACTGGCATTAAGACCTGCTCTGTCAATGGTCCACGGGGTGAGCAGCCTGGAAGTTTACACATCCTACAATTTCAGTACAGAAGAATGGAACATGATTCCGAAACTGAGCTGGGATGCAACGGATAACCTAAAACTGAGCATTGGGGCACAGTATTTCGAGGGACCCGAAAACACGGCATACAATTTAATAGCCCCGGCATTTAACGGAGGCTTTTTTGAACTGAGATATAGTTTTTAGTCACAAGTCATCCCGCGGATGGCATATTGATTTAGCAGATGAGAACAGGAAGTTTTTTAGTACGGTACCGCTGGTGGATAGTCACAATTTCAATCCTTATTTCCGGATTTTTCGGATTGCAGATATTCCGGGCAGAGATCAATCCGGATATGGAAAGCTATGTCTATGAAAAAATGGCCTCACGGATCAACACCAATCTGATCGAAGAGATTTTTGGAGCTGATGAAATGGTGCTCGTCCTGTTCGAATCCGATGATATCCTTCAGAAGGAAACCCTTACACGCATTAAAAAGGTCAACAAGCAGCTTAAGAAGCTGGATGGCATTGACGAAACAATGTCAATTTTTGATGCTAAGAATATTAAGGGGGAAGATGGGGCCATGCTCGTGGATGCGACCGTGAGAAGGATTCCTAAAACTGAGGAAAAAAGAGAAATCCTCAGAGGGGAGATCCGGGAGAATAAAATTGTTTACGAGGTATTGGTTTCGGAAGACTTCACCATGACCAGCATCATAGCAACCATTGAACCGGGGATCATTGATGATGATATTGTCCTGGCCATTGAAGAGGTGCTAGCTGAGAACCCTGGACCCGAAAAGACGTATATCGGTGGACTCCCATACATTAAAGCTTATGTTGCAAAGGAAATGGCCAGGGAATTCAAGCTCCTTATGATCATAGGACTGGCAATAATGCTTGTTATGCTTTATATTTTTTTCAGGGAGATCCGTGGTGTGTTGCTGCCCTTTGTGGTAGTTATACTGAGCATTCTTTTTGCAATGGGATTAATACCCCTGATCGGATGGCAGATGTCAATCATCACACTGCTTCTTCCCATCATGCTGATCGCAATTGCCAATGATTATGGAATCCATATGATGGCCAGATACCAGGAATACAACACTCCGGGAAATAAATTGTCAATCACATCCATGGCCACGGGGATTTATACCAGCCTCCGGAGTCCCATTCTGCTCACAGGTATAACAACCATTGCCGGGATTCTCTGCCTTCTTTCGCATAAAATGCTTCCGGCGAAGCAGCTGGCTGTGGTTGCAGCCGCAGGTATAGGTTTTGCACTGATTCTGAGTCTTATATTTATTCCCGCTGCCTTATCTATTATTGGAAAGTCAAAATCGGTCACATCTGAAAATCCCTCAAAAAAACGGCCGGTGGACAGGCTACTGCAATTTTTCGGCAGGTTCGTATCCCGTTATCCAAAGAGAATTGTTCTCATCGCAGCCTTATTCGCGTTGGTATCAGGCCTGGGGACATTCATGCTTAAGGTAGATACAAACCTTGAGAATTTCTTCCCCGAAAAGCACCCAGTCAGGATTAGTTCCAAGATTATTAATGAAACATTCGGCGGCTCTCAGAACATTTCCATCCTGGTCGAAGGAGACATACTCGATCCGGCAGTCTTGCACAAAATCGATAACTACGAGTCGGAACTCAAAAAGAATCCAGCGGTGGGGAATGTTATGTCCATAGCAAGTGTGATCCGTGAGATTGGCAAGGCCCTGAACGATCCCGGCGACCCTATGTATGACAGGATTCCTGATGAGAGAAATGCGATTGCCCAATACATGGAATTGTACATGATGAGCGGTGATCCGGAGGACCTGGAGAGGTTGGTTGATTTTGATTTTCAGAGGGCCCAGGTTATGGTAAGGATCAACGATGGCAGCAATGTCGCCTTAAAATCTGTGCTGGCCGATATTGAAACACTGGCTGGTGATGATGAGAATACTACCCGGATAGGAGGTTATGGGCTTGTGGCTGCCGACCTGGCCGACCTGGTTGTCAATGGTCAGGTCCTGTCCCTTGTAATTGCTCTCATTGTGGTATTTCTTCTTTTGTCCCTTCTTTTCAGGTCATTTTCTGCGGGACTGATAGGATCAGTTCCACTTTCGATGGCAATGATCATTTTGTTTGGATGGATGGGATACATGGGTATTAAACTGGATATCGCAACTGCCCTGCTCTCTTCCATCATGATTGGGGTTGGGGTTGATTATACAATCCATTTTCTATGGAGGTACCGGTCTGAGAGGGTCGGGGGACTGGAGCCTGTGAAGGCAATAATGAAGACACTGACCACCACCGGAAGGGGTATCACATTCAATGCGCTTTCGGTAATATTTGGATTCAGTGCCCTGCCATTTTCGGTATTCTCCCCCATACGATATTTCGGCTTCCTCGTGATGGTTTCCATAATCACCTGTCTGATTGGAGCCCTTGTGATTATACCTGCCCTTGTGCTGATCTTTAAACCTGCCTTTCTTGAGAAGGAAAAGGGCGGGAGCCGGATCAACTGGCGCATTCGTCCCAACAAATTAAATATTACTCACATAAACCAGCAGATATGAAAAATCCAAAAAATTACATCCCGGGCATTGTTTCGCTTGCCCTTGGACTTCTTTGTCTAAATTTCACACAACCAAATGACACGGAGGCTCGTGGAATAATGGAAAAATCCAGAGAAGCAGCCAGGATCAGCGGACTCGAAGCTGTATCGACCCTGAAAATATATGATGCAAAAGGCCGAGAGAGAGTACGACAGACATCGATGGCCTCAAGGGAATTTGATAACGGGGCAACAGAAAAACGAATTATCCGCTTTCTTTCACCGGCCGAGGTCAAAGGTACCAGTATGCTAATCTATGATTATAGTGAGAAGAATGATGATATGTGGATCTATATGCCGGCCCTGAGAAAAACAAGAAGGATAATTAGCAGCGAGAAAAGCAAAAGCTTCATGGGAAGCGAATTCAGCAATGCGGATATGTCGGCACCCAACCTTGCTGATTTCGAGTACACCCTCCTGAGATCAGAAACCGTCGACGGTACAGATTGCTGGGTTATTGAATCCGTGCCGGTCAATGAGGACATAATGGATGAAATGGGATTCGACCGGAAGATCAGCTGGATAGGGAAAGGGGACATGGTTCAGCGAAAGGCGGAGTACTACGATGAAGACGATGAACTTTTTAAAAGGCTCACAGCCACCAATGTCAAGGCAATCGATCCTTCCGGAAAGAAACATATGGCCTTATATATGGAAATGGTAAATGTAGAAAACGGTAGGAGGTCGGTCATGACCATTGACAAGATACAATACAATCCGGATGTCAAGGCTGAATATTTTACCCTGACATACCTGGAGAAGCTTTAGCGATCCTACATTATTACTCCAGAATCAAGAGCTGAATTCAGAAATGTGAGCAAACCAATCAACAGGATAATATTGCTATTCCTAATTGCTGCATATTCTCTGCCGGTATTCAGCCAGGGGAGCAGGATCTCAATTGAAATTACCAACATACGATCTGAAAAGGGAATTATATGCCTGGCACTTTATGATAATGAAGACCAATTCCCCGATGACCCTTCAAGGTCCTATAAATTCCCCAAGACACTCAAAGAAGAGGATTCAATGGAGGTAATTCTGAATGATATTCCCCCGGGCACCTATACAATATCCATCCTTGATGATGAAGATAAGAACGATAAGATGAATTTTAATCTGCTACGAATGCCCAGGGAAGGGTATGGGTTTTCAAATAATATAGTACCGAGGCACAAGTCTCCACCCTATGAAGAATGCTCTTTCCAGGTCGATGAGAAAAACGTTTATCTAAAGATTGAGATCCAATATTTCAGAGAAAAATCCTAAATTGTTCCCAAAACCGGATCAATGCATACACAAATTCTCGGACTTCGTACCTGCGCATACCTGGTTTCTGACTTGCAAAAAGCAAAAGAATGGTACACCAACGCCTTTGGTACAGAACCCTATTTTGATGAACCATTTTATGTGGGATTTAATATAGGGGGATATGAATTGGGTCTGCTGCCACAGGAAAATCCGCCCCAGAGCAAACCGGATAGTGTTCTGACTTACTGGGGAGTGAATGACATCCAGGGAGTGTATCAGAACCTGCTCGAAATCGGGGCAAAATCGCATGAGGAACCAACAAATTATGGGGGAGAGCTGATGATCGCCTCAGTCAAGGACCCATGGGACAATGTCGTTGGACTTGTCTACAATCCTGATTTTAAGCTGAAGAGTGATTAAACAAAGTTCAGCTATATTAACCATAAGGTTTCTGGTAAGCTTCGTATTGACCTTTCTGTCTGCCGAAAGCATTCACCTCCAAGCCCAGGCTGTCGAGGGCGAGTCGCCTGATACCTCGGTCCTATCCGTGAAGCAACCCGGGATATCGTACACCTCCAAAGGATTTGAGATGACAAGCGGGGATGGTGATTATACCATGCAAATTCAATGGCGTTTCCAGTTCAGGGCTGCACTTCCGGCAGATCCTGTTTGGGCTAATCTGAGTCAGGGCGCTACAAATGAACAGTATTACATGGGAATCCGCAGGGCCAGGCTTAAGGTCGGGGGACATGGATTTGCCCCCTGGCTGAAATACTATATGGAGTACGAACTGGCTTCTTCCAAGCTTCTCGATTTCAGGATTATGGTTGAAAAGTATCCCTGGCTGAATTTGAAGATCGGACAATGGAAGGTTCACTATAACCGCGAAAGGGTCATCTCGTCAGGAAAACAGCAGATGATGGACCGGTCCATTCTGACCTATTTCTTCACAATCGACCGGCAGCAGGGCATATCGATTTATGGCAGATTGAACAATGGAGGACTCGCAGATTTTAATTACTGGTTAGCCTTATTGAACGGGACGGGACGTGGATCCGGTTTGAATATGAAAGGCAATGCAATGTATATGGGACGCCTGCAATGGAATTTCCTGGGCGAACCAGTTCCTTTCATGGGATCGGACCTGGAACGCAGGGAGAAACCAGTCGGTGAATTGTCGCTGGCGGGCCTTTCAAACCGCAGCGCGTATACACGTTTTTCCCAGGCCGGTGGAGGAAGTCTGGAGCGTTTTCCGCTTGGGACAAATGACCAATATGGGCTGAAACAGTTACTGATTGAAAGTGCATTTATGTACCGGGGCTTATCATGGCAACAGGAATTACATTTTAAAAGGATAGAGGATTTTGTAAATACTTCAACCACAGACATGGCAGGGAACTATATGCAGGCGGGGTATTTTTTTAATCAGTTAATCGGCTGGGTTCCGGAAAAGCTCGAAATGGCTTTTCGCCATGCAATACTCGATCCGGACAGATCACTTCAGGATGATCTTGTCAATGAATTCTCATTAGTGCTTAATTATTTCTTTAAGGGACACCATAACAAATTAACCGCGGAAGTAAATATCCATCACTTTCAACCGCTTTATCCCGGGGTAAAAAATGAAACACAGTTCAGGCTACAGTGGGATATCTCATTTTAACCGCGGTAATTTCAGAGCATCGCCCGTACACCTGCCGTATTCCGAGTGTAAGCCGTTTAAGCAACATATAGTTTGGTTTTATTTTTGTGCTCAAATAAGTATCTTTATCTGTGGAACACTACAGGAAAATGACTTTCATTCGGGACCTTTTTTTTAATTTTTTTGGCAGGGGATCTTTTCCCATAGGTGTTCTATCAAAACTAAAATTTTATTCAAACCACTATCATTATGAAAACCATCAGAAATTTAATTGTCTTATCAATCATTATTGCATTAGCGGCCTGCCAGGCAGGTGATCAATCTGAACATGACGAATCCATTGAAAAATACGGACAGGTTTTTAAGGGCAAGATCGCCAAGTCTTATGAAGAGTCTGAAGAATGGTGGCCCACTTCTCCCATACCACCCGAAGGAACTCCCAACGTAATCCTTTTCCTGCTTGACGATACAGGATTTGGACACCTTGGTTCCTTTGGCGGATTAACCGAAACAGCCAACATCGACCAGCTTGCTGCAAACGGTCTGCGCTACAATAATTTTCACACAACGGCCCTTTGCTCCCCGTCAAGGGCTTCCATTATGGCCGGAAGGAATCACCACCGTATCGGACTTGGGTCACACTCCCTTACAGCTATGGGATTCCCGGGTTATAATGCTTTCCCACCCGAAAGCGGGAAATCCATAGCCAAGCATTTGCAGAAGGCAGGTTTCGTAAACTATGCCATAGGGAAATGGGACCATACTCCGCTTTATGAAGTCTCTGAGACAGGACCTTTCGACAGGTGGCCCAGCGGAGAAGGATTTGACCATTTTTATGGATTTATGGCGGCGGATGCTGATTGCTACAGATCACTCGTTTGGAGAGACCATTACCCGATGGAGGATTGGGAAGGGAAAGAGCAATACCATTTTATGGAAGCCATGGCGGACGAGGCTATTCGCAATATAACTTCTCATGTATCAACAGCACCGGATAAACCATTTATGATGTTCTGGGCCCCGGTTGCAATGCATTCCCCACACCAGGCACCGGAGGATTACATTATGAAATATCGGGGGAAATTTGATATGGGATGGGATGTGGCACGGGAGACCATACATGCCAAACAGCTTGAGATGGGCATACTTCCTCCCGGGACTAAACTAACCGAGAGGACAAGTGAGATTCCAGCATGGGATGACCTGGAACCCGGTGAGAAAAAGCTCTATGCCCGGCAGATGGAAGTATTTGCCGCCATGCTTGATCATGTCGATGATCAGATTGGCCGTATCGTTGAAAAACTTGAAGAGATCGGGCAACTTGATAATACAGTAATTTTTGTAACTGCCGATAACGGATCCTCAGGTGAAGGGGGACTGACAGGAAGCTTTAATGAAACATATGTATTAAACGGACTACAGACACCCTTTGAGTCGAACATGCAGCATTACGATGAATGGGGAGGCCCTAACACCTATCCACACTTTCATGCCGGATGGGCCCTTGCAGGAAACACTCCCTTCCAGTATTTTAAGCAGATCGTTCACCGTGGAGGGATACAGGATGCTCTTGTGATTCACTGGCCGGACGGCATCAAATCAAAAGGTGAGATCCGCGATCAATATCATCATATCACCGATATAGGTGCTACTATTCTTGATGTCACCAACACGCCCTTCTTTGAGGAAATCGACGGGGAAGAACAAATGTCACTTGATGGCAAGTCAATGGCATATTCCTTCGATGTACCCGATGCACCTACTACCCATCCGGAGCAGTATTATGAACTCTTTGGGAACAGGGCCGTTTATAAGGACGGCTGGAAGGCTGTAACCATTCATGCCAACCGTATGCCCTGGGAACTTAATAAGGTACTTCCATTTGAAGAAGATGTCTGGGAGTTGTACAATATCAATGAGGACTTCTCAGAGGCAAATAACCTGGCGGATGAGTACCCAGAGAAACTCGAAGAACTTAAAATACGTTTCGATGAACTTGCTGAGGAAAACAATGTTTATCCTCTCTATGATGATATGATCATGCGGATTTCCAAGCAGCAAAACCGCCTGTTTGGTGACCGGAAAGAATTTGTTTACTACTATCCCGGTGCAACGAGGATTGCAGAGAAGGCTTCCGCCCCTGTTAAGGGCAAATCTCATACCATTGAGGTTACTCTCGACCTGACAGGAAAAGAAGAGGGAGTCATCGTAGCATGTGGTGGATTTACAGGTGGGTATACCATGTTCATCAAGGATAACAAGGCTTATTATGATTATAACTATTACAACGGATTGTACTATTCCCTTGAATCTCCGAAACTTGGTACGGGTGAGGTAAATATTAAATTTGATTTTGTTGAAAAAGGAAGCCCGATCCGTGGTATTCCCGGGGGTGTTGGAAGCCTCTTTGTAAATGGCGACAAAGTGGACGAGACGAAAATGGAGGAAATGCACATATCAACATTCTCTTTATCTGAAACCTTTGACGTGGGAATAGACGCCGGAACACCCGTATCCAATAAATACAGGGTCAAGAACCACTTCCCCTATACCGGGAAACTGGATAAGGTTGTTGTAAAAATTACCGAGTAATCTGATATATTTCAGTGAACACCAGCGGGAAGCCCTCCCGCTGGTGTTAAAGACCAAACCTCAAAAATCACATAAGAATATTCTCAAATCAACCGATACAGACAGCTTTACCATGAAACTGGAATTTTCATTCGGGAATTTCGGATATAAAAAGCAACATGTTCCTGCCATGAGGATTTATCTATACCTGCTTCTCGCCTTACTACTGACTGGTTTACTTTTTCCGGACAAAATCAGAGCCCAGGAACTGGAACCCAGAAGCCTGACCAATGTACCGGTGGGGATGAATTTCGTAATGGCCGGATATACCTGGACCCAGGGAAATATTCTTCTGGATCCTGCCCTTTCAATTGAAGACCTGAATGCAACGGTTCATGGCATTGTGGCAGTCTATGCCAGATCAATAAATGTATTTGGAAAATCCGGAAAGATTGATGCTGTTCTGCCATATGCATTCGGTAACTGGTCAGGAGTTCAGAATCAGGAGCAGAAATATACTTCGCGGCACGGATTAGGCGATCCGCGGATCCGTTTTTCTGTTAACCTGTATGGATCACCGGCGTTAAATATGGAGGAATATAAGTCCTACCGGCAGAGAACCATTGTTGGATTTAACATGCAGGTTTATCTTCCGGTTGGACAGTATTTTCCGGACCGGCTTATTAATCTCGGCTCCAACCGGTTCACCTTCAAGCCTCAGCTGGGTATTTCTCACAGGTTTGATAAATGGTATCTTGAAGCTTATACCAATATATGGCTTTTTACAATTAATAAGGAATTTTATGGGGGAGGTGAAATGAAACAAAAACCGGTTATCACCGGGAAAGTTCATGTAATCAGGTCCCTTTCTAAAGGTATGTGGATTGCTGCGAATGCAGGATATGCAGATGGGGGGACTGCATCTGTAAACGGTGTTGAAAGAGAATCCCATATATCCACTTTCCGGGTAGGGGGGACTTTTGCCATTCCCATTGGACTTCATCATTCTCTCAAACTATTTGGGTTTACAACTTCCAGGCAGGATAAAGGTTCCGATTATGAATTGCTCTCCCTTGCATATCAGTTCAGGTGGGGAGGAAAATAAACGTCAAAAACTTATTCTATGAAAAATCCACTCAAAAGATTTATTCCTGAAGCAACACCCGCCTTGGTAGATAGAGGTGAGAGGCAATTGAAACGGGTAATGACAATTATAGATGTGCTTTAGGCGCTGATGATCTTTCAGGTCTTTCTGGCTATGCCCCGGCCGGATGTTGACCATTTTACTGCCAATGAGCTTGTGGCGGTCCTGAAGGCGAGCTACATGAATTATCTGGTGATGACCGTCGGGATGATATTGATACTGCTTTACTGGGGACAAACCCTTGTTCTCCGTCTGGAATCAATATCTCTCGCCATTGCTGGGGGTATTGGGGTATGGGCATTGCATTATGCGAATAGACAGGATTTAATCACTGAGGCAGTTACGGGTCTGGAAAAGGATAAGACCTACCTTAAATTAATGCCCGGACCGATTACCTCAGTACTTACCTTCCCGTTCGCAGTTTTCGGCCCCAATATCAGGACGATATCCTGGTTGCTTATGGTTCCGGTATCATTTATACTGAAACGAATATTCAAAAGAATGAATCCAAAGGACTGATCAGGCTGGCAGTAACCTGCTTATTTGTGATTTAATGAATTTTCCTGGAGGGGGATATGTCTGATAATTAGCATCATGGCTCAATTATAAAAATAATTACAAAAATATAAAGTTTATAACATAAACTAATTTATATTTGTACTATGTTTATAAAAATAATACTACCATGGAACAGACTTTAACTCCTGAAGAAAGTCTTCAGATCATTCAGAAATCAATATCGAACCTACGTAATAACATGCGGGAGGGGAGTTTCTATTATCTTACCTGGGGCTGGGCCCTGATTCTGGCCAGCCTGTCGAGTTACTTTGTTATTGAGCATTACATAAAGATAGAACAGTATCAGAAAATTAACATAATGAGCCTGCTTACCTGGTCAATATTTATTGCTGCGGCTCTTGTCGTTCAATTTATTGTTCGTTCCAGGTCTAAAAAAAGAGATAGAGTAATGACCCACCTTGACCGGTATGTTAAAATCATCTGGATTCTGGCAGGAATGCTGATGGGTTTAATGGTTTTCCTGTCTCTTAAAGTCAATACCTATCCTACACCTTTTATTCTTGGAGTGACAGCAATGGCCACAGCTGTATCCGGACTGATGTGCCGTTTCCATCCCCTCGTATTTGGTTCGGTAGTGTTCCTGATTGCAGCGATTGTGGCAATATACCTTCAGGGAACACAGCAGTTGCTGGTATTCGCGGTTGCGATGGCCTTTGGTTATCTCATTCCCGGTTACCTTCTGAGGGCTTCAAAAAACGGGAACAATGTATAAGGATCTCGATCCCATATTACATTCACAACTCAGGCTGGCTGTTGTCTCAATCCTTATAAATGTTGAAAAGGCCGATTTTGCATACCTCAAGGAGGAGACAGGAGCAAGCTCAGGCAACCTGAGTGTTCAGATCACAAGGCTTAAAGAAGCAGGATACATTGAGGTAAAAAAGAAGTTTAAGGGGAATTATCCCCAGACGAGCTGCAGGATTACTAACCTGGGTAGAGAGAGATTTGAAGCTTATGTCAGGGCTATTTCAGCTTATCTGAAACCGAAATAAACCACTATCATATTTGGATGTCCAGACAACAGGGTGAGCGGATTATATACCGGGCACCCTGTTTTATGTGCCAGCGGGCCATACTATAATTCCCGGATCTTAATGTTGCGGAACCAGGCCAGGGAACCATGATCCTGGAGGGAGATATGACCTTTCTTAAATCTTCCATAATTGGGGAAGGTACTCCATTTACCATCAGACACCTTCGCCTCCCAATCCTCAGTCCAGAGCTGGTATTCAACTACTTTTTTCCCATTCAGCCAGTGCTGAACATCAGCCCCTGATTTTACAATTTTGGAGGTATTCCACTCACCCGCTGGCTTAACCTCGGGATTCTGAGCAGGGTGCATCGCATAATTTGCTCCCGTCATTTGCCAGTCCTGCAATTCCTGGGGGAAACCAATTTCGTCAATCAATTGATACTCCGGTCCGGTCCAGTAAACCTGATGAAAACCTGTATCTTCTTTGACCATATACAGTATGCCACTGTTGCCAGCATCACCTATTTTCCATTCCAGTGACAGTTCAAAATTTTCGAACTGTTTTCGGGTTATTATATCTCCACCCTCGTCTCCACCAAGTCCAAGTGCTTTCATCGTCCCATCTTCCACAATCCATCCCGAAATATCATCCTTGAGGTAGGATCTCCACTGATCCAGACTTTTTCCATCGAAGAGTAGGGTCCATCCTTCTTTTTGTTCCCGCTTGGAGAGGGTATTTGGATCCTCAGCTACCTCCTGGCAGGATAATAGTCCTATCAAAAAAAGGGATAAAAGGAATTTAAGATTTTTCATATGTACCGGAGTTTCGAATTGTGAAAGCAAATATAGCATACGCACTTAACTAAACTATAAGGAGCAGCTAAAATCTTTGAAAGACGGGAATCCCATCCTTTATCTGAGACAAAGTATTATAAAATGGATTTTGATTTCGGCACTGATTGCCACACCATTCACGTGGATTGCTGTAAAAGAGTGGTTTGATCGGTTTTATTTCAGTATCGAGTATTCCACCATTTTTACAAATCATTGCCCAGGGCAACAAATAAGCTGTACTGAGATTTATTGAAATTGCAAATGGCCCTGATATAGTCCTGTTCAGCTTTGAGATTATATTCCTGGGCCTGGAATACCTCAAAAGATCTGGCCATCCCTTCTTTTTGTCGTAGTATACTTTGATTAAGGGCTTCCTGGGAAAATTTTACCGACTCTTCCGCAAGATCCATTTGCATTTCAGCAGATTTCATGTGTACTCTTGCAAGAGTTATTTCCCTTGTGGCGGTATTTTTGAATTGTTCAATCCGATTCTCTTGCAGGAGGATTTTTGTTTCCCCGACCTTTCTGTCTCCTGCATAAACCAGCCTCCCGAGTGGTATTCTCCAGGTTAGTGATGTATTAAATTCCATGGTCGGATCAAGATCGGGAATTGCATTACCGAACATTGAGCCATAGGTTCCTACTCTGATAGATGGAAGAGCCAGGGCAGTTGAGTATAGTTTGTTTTCATATTCGATGGATTTCAAATCCGTTTGCAGGCCAAGGTACTCCGGCCGTTTAAGATAGCCCTCCGAAGCGGGAACAAATTCAGAATCTTCAATTATTCTGACTGGAATCATATCCGATGCAGAGCCTAGTAATATTACATCCCCCTCGATATTCAGTTGATCCACAAGAGCAGCAGATTTTGTCTTCATGTTCTCGTCAATCTGAAGAAGATTGATTCTGAGATGATTGTGATTGCTTTTTGCGAGGAGCAGGTCTGATTTGTATTGCATGCCTGCGTTAACCTGTGCTGCGATCTGAAAAACTATGCTGTCTGATTTTAAAACCTGTCCGGATAGTGCATTATAAATGGCCTGCTCAGCCAGTAGATCATAGTAGGCCATTACAACATCCAGGATTGCCTTGTTTTTTTCGGCCTGGCTCATGTAAACGGCGGCTTCAGCCTTATGTTTGGCTGAGAGAACCTTATAAATCCCCTCTCCAAAATCCCATTCTGCCGCCAGTCCAACACCTGCCCACAGGCTATTTCTTTCCACACCGGTAAATATTCTGCCGTCGGTATTCAAAGCGGAACCCGCAAGATAATGTGTCGATGCTCCTGCGTAAATCTCAGGCAGCCACCATTCCCTGGTTTTAATATATTCAGAATGAGCCAGAACATTTTTTTTTCTGAATTCTTCGATGGTGAGATTGTCAGCACCCGATAGCCTCAGAACAGATTCAAGATCAATATATCCTATCTTATTGTTTTGTCCCGGAAGTGTTGAAGGTAAACCGGCAAGAAGAATAATGGACAAACCATGTAATATTTTATTCCATAGCATCATGATGTGTTTCTTTTTTTTCAATTGCTTCCACCCTCATTCCATCACTTACAAGCTCCTTGCCCCTTATGATCACAAGATCATTTTCTGTGATATCCGTATTTAATACCTCAAAAAAGTACTTATTACTTATGCCTATACGAATTGGAGATTTAACAACAGAGGCATTTATCACCCTGAATACATGAGTTTCATTTTTTATAGCAAGCAGTGCAGAATACGGAAGAGTCAGAACCGGATCCGGGTTTGCAAGATTTACCCGCACCCGGGCATACATCCCTGGCAACAATACCCGGTTCTGATTGTCGATATCTACTTCAGCTTCCATGGTTTTCGTTAGAGGATTCAGAGCACCGGCAAGCCTTGATACTTTTGCACTAAATTCTAATCCGGGAAGTTCCGGGAATAGAATATTGACGACGGTTCCAGCCTCTATGAAAGGAATATCAGATTCCGGGATATCAAGGTTTAACCGTAAAATTTCTGTTTCCATGATATTAACTATCGGCTGTGGATTTGATGAGGTAATCCCGCTCTGAACTACGGCACCGACATCAACGAACCGTTCGCTTACAAAACCATTGAATGGAGCCTTTATTCGAAGGAACTCCAGTTGTAACCTGGTGGCCTCAAGAACAGCCGCCGATGATTCATACTCCGTTTGGGCTGTTTCCAGCTGCTCAATGGTAGTAATATCAGGAGTAGCTTCATAAATCCCTTTCAGACGGTCATAAACTGATTTTTTCAAGTTGAATTCAGCAGTGTGGATTTCAAATTGTTTACTCAATTCAGGATTTTCGAGTTCAGCGATGAGCTCCCCCTTTTTTACATGATCGCCGATATCCTTGTGAATTGATTTGATAAATCCACTTTCCATACCAAATAACAAAACTTCCTGGTTCGGTTTTAATGTACCGGTTAAAGCTATCTCTGATGTAATAATTCTTTTAGAGGGATGAACAACCTGTACGGTTTGAAGTTTATCATCAGGAACAGTTTGCACATTTACTGCACCTTCATTTCCCTGACTGCAGGAAAGCAGTATCGCCTGTCCAATAATGAAAATGAAGGGGAGATGATATTTAAGCATTGATTTCATCCGGGCTAATTTGTTTCACAGTTTTTGTAAAGAAAGAATACAGTATCGGAATGATTATTAATGTCATTCCGGTGGCAACGATAATGCCACCTATAATTGTGCGTGCCAGTGGCACATTGGCTTCACTACCGATCCTGAATCCCATGGCTAGTGGTAATAATCCCATTACGGTGGTAAGCATTGTCATCAGGACCGGTCTCAATCTTTCGCCCGCACCCTCGATGATCGCTGACATTACCGATTCACCCTGTTTCAACCTTGCATTAATTCGATCGATAAGGATATTGCCATAGGCTACTGATATTCCGGTCATCATGATGATCCCCATTATGGATTGGATACTGATATATGTCTTCGTCAGGTAGAGCATCCATATTACACCAATCAGTCCAAGGGGAATTGTAAATATTACTATTAAGGGCTGCTTCCAGCTGCCAAACAGGGGTACAATTATTAAATACACAAGAATAATGGCCAGAATAAAGCCAGTCCGGAGTTCAGAAAATGATTCCTTCATACTTTGTACCTCTCCCCTGAGAGCGATCTCGTAACCAGGTGGTAGTGAGGCTTTTATTACTTCCAGACGTCTCGTAATTTCTGAAGAGACTGTGCCTATATCACTGTCCTCAACATTAACATATACATTTGTAACCCTGGTCAGATTCAGATGGTTAATCTCCGAAGGAGCCGAGGAATTCGACAGGCTGGCAAAATTTTTCAGGGGCACTGGCTGTTGGTGCTTATCACCAGTTACGGTTACATTCATCAGGCTGGTCTCTGAATTAATGTGATACTCGGGATAAGTTACTCCCACAAAATAGTGGTTCCCATTGTTCTCATCTATCCAGAATGCCTTTGCAAAGGAGGTACTTGAATTAAGTGCTGAAACCAGGTTTTTTGTCGCATCTACCGCATCTACTCCCAGTTCGGCCGCTTTCTCCCTGTCTACCCTGATATCTATAAAGGGCTGGGAGAGGCGCTGCATGATCCTTACATCCCTTGTCCCCCTGACTGTCACAACCGTATCACGAATTCTCCTGGCAATACTGTTTGCGACATACAAATCGTTTCCCTGAACCTGTATATCAATGGGAGAGGTTATGCCCTCATTCAGTGCAGCAGTAATCATTCCGCCTTTATTAAAACTGAACTCAATACCCGGGAATTCTCTACGGAATTTCTCTCGCAGCTGTTTTTCAAGATCTTTGGTCCTGATTTTATGATTTTCGGTGAGCTGAATTTTAATAAAAGCATCCTGGGTCCCTGAATTTGGTGTCCATGCAGCCGGAAGGTCAAAAAAGACACCTATATTGGATACAATCATATCCAGTTCACTACCAAGCTCCTGCTTAATAAGGTTTTCCATCTTTTCAACCTGAAACTCTGATTCTTCAAGGGGAGTCCCTGGTTCCATTCTTGTGTAAACTACAAGCTGGCCCACATCCATTGAGGGAAATAATTCATACCCAATCTTCCCTGCAAAAAACAGGGAGATAATAAAAATCAGAACAGTGCTTGATAAAACCTGCCAGCGGTGACCCAATACCCAGCCTAAGGTTATACGATATTTTAAAACCAGCCATTCAATGAAACGATTGAACATTCCGAATAATCCACGGAAAGCATCTTTTTCAGGTTTTTCCTGTTTTATTTTCAGAATCTTAGCAGCTGCAACAGGGATCAGGGTAAGTGAAAAAATATAGGAACCGGCCATGGCAAATGTTACCACCATTGCCAGGGGAGAGAAAAGATACCTGGCAATGCCACTCAGGAATATTACCGGTACAAATACCACAACAATGGCCAATGTGGAGGCAAGGACTGGCATGGACACTTCAGCCGCAGCATCCATTGCTGCCTTTAAATTTGATTTACCCATTTTAATATGCCGGTCTGTGGTTTCAAGCACCACTATTGAATTATCAACCATTAATCCCAATACCAGGGCAAGGCCTCCTAATGTTACTGTATTAATGCTCTGACCTGTGAAATAAAGACCTGTCAGGGCAAACATTATTGAAAGTGGAAGGGAGAGTGCAGCTATTAGTGCCGACCTGAAATTTCCGAGGAAGAGGATAAGTACCACCACGACAAGAATCAGACCGCTTAGTCCGGCCCGGATAGTGCTGTTGATTGAATTTCGTATGTAATTTGATTGGTCAAAAATGATATTTAGATGAACGTCTTCAGGGAGCCGTTGACCCAGAAGTTCAAGTGAATTTTTAATGGTTTCAACTGCTTCGATGGTGTTTGCACCGGGGCGCTTGAAGATAGGGAGGTAAACCTGTCTTTTACCATTAATGCGGACAACATTGGTTTGAATGGCCCCGGCATCCTCGACCCAACCAATGTCTCTGATATAGATAGAATCTCCATCGACGTACTTGATAATGATATTATTAAAATCTTTGTAACTACTCAGGTCTAAAAACAAGGCGGTTATTAACAATTTGAGCTGGTTTTTGCATAGTATTTCAAAAATTTCCGGTTGTATTTTCAAAAAGCAAAGTCTTATTAACAGTTGTCAGTAAGTGGGTAGGGTTTTGTTGGTTTC
>DRHS01000190.1 GCA_011053095.1 Bacteroides sp. | reverse complement strand
GATTATCTGAAGAGCCCTTCCAAGGGAGAGGGTTCTTTTTATGCAGTTAATCTTTCATCGGTGAGATTACCTTAATGTCAGAAAGGAGGGTGTGAAAGCTCAGCAACATTTTTCTCCAGCCTGCACAGGAGGGCACTTAACAGTTTCGTAGGAGCAAAATACGCAACAGTCCCCTTTCTTTGGTTTAAGCAAGGTCTTGCAGTTTTTACATTCATAAAAGAACAGGCATGAATCTTCCGGCATGATTTCTTCCTTTTTGTGACCGCATTCCGGGTAGGTGATTTCAGATTTCAGTATTACAGCTTCCATAACTCAATAATACGAATTTATTGTCGTTCCTGAGCTAAACTCCTTAATAAGCAAGTGACCACTCCCAGCCAGGAAGTGGTCACTTTAGTTTTTTGAGTAGTTGCGGGCTCCGGAACCGATTGAACTAATTCTAACTTCCCCAGCTAAATTCTCCAGCCCATGACCACAGATATCCACTTAAGCCCTTACACCTGACAAAAACAGCTTTTTCAAAAATTGAAATATTAAAAAAATGACCTTCTTAATCCCTGCTAAAACCACCCTAGTACCCGGATAAGTAACCAATACATAAAATCCATATAAACCTTTTATGATTGAAGTTTTATTTAGGGGCGAACTGGGCTGGGGTTTTGAGTCCCAAGTGGATTGGAAAACCATATGTCCGCAGCCCAAATCCCAAGTCTCGCTATCCTACCAGGCCCCCACAAAAACCATTCAGCAACAATTACCACTTTTTCTTCTTTGAAACTCTACCTCAAAGAACCCGGTGAGAGTGTCAAAACGGATACCATTTACTTTAAATAATTGTAAAAAGAATTAAGGACAGATTAAATGAAATACCGATATTGGTAAATGAATATAGAAGGACTGATTTTAATTGTCATCCTGCTTGTATTATCTGTAAATAACAGAAGTTGATATATGGAGAAAAAAATGACGATAGATAATGATTTCATTCCCAGCTCTGTTGCAGACGGAGATGAGCTTTACCAAAATGGCATTTTCGTGTTTAATATAACCAGGATAATGGAGTATACTCAACAAAGCTCTGATAATATCCTTCTTTAAGAAATAGCCGTGGCTGATTTTTATTAGTTTGATAAACTTATCTAAAGATTTTTGCCTGTGGCTAGATATAGCGCATATTGCGCTTTATTATAATCCGAGACTGCTGTCAAGTAATCCAGCCTGGTTTTGATGTAGACCTCCTGTGCTTGTAATATTTCAAAGGGCCTGACTGTTCCCAAGCTTTGCCGCTGCATGCTTTGCAGTAATGCCTCTCCAGCAAGACGGTTCCCTTCTTCAGCCATTTCAATCTGTACTTTGGAGATATGCAATAGTTCCTTTGCATTGGTTACTTCCTCGCTTACCTCTGCTCTGGTTTGTTGCAATATTACTTGACGGATGGCAATTTGTGAATTGTATTGTTTTAGGTCTCCGCCATAAATAAGCCTGCCCAATGGAATTTTCCAAACAAGGGCTGCATTGATTTCACCGGTCGGATAAAGCGGAGAAAACACATCGCCGAAATAAGAACCATAAGTGCCAATCCTGAGTTCAGGTAACAGAAGGCCGGTGGTGGTTGTTTTCTTTTCTGCTTGTAACGATTTAACCATTAGTTCTTCCCTTTTTATCTCCGGCCTGTTCAGGTATACCGAATCAAAACCGGATGAAATATTCGCATCCGGCATCAATTGCAAGGGGATTAATGCTGTATCTGTACTTACCAATCTGACGGAAGGGCCGAGATTGAGCAACTTGGTCAGCTTTGCCGATGCTATGGAATATTCCTTTCGGGCATTCAGCATTTCTACTTTCAGATGGTTGGAATTGCTCCTGGCCAGCAACAGTTCCGATTCGTAACGGAAACCGGATTCTACCTGGACGGCTATCTGAGCAGAAATGGTATCGGCCTGGACTACGAGCTGTCCATAGGACTGGAAGTAAAATTGCGCTGCCTGAAAATCATAATAGGTTTGAATGATTTCCAGCAACGCTTTGTTCCGTTCAGCCTGTGTTAGGTACATAGCCGACTGTGACTGTAAATTTGCTGACTTTGCATTGTAAATGCCTTCACCAAAATTCCATGAAGCACTTAGTCCTGCTCCCGTCCAAAAATACTGCCTGTCAAGGCCTGTCAGTATTGTTCCATCGGTGGTCATGGCGCTGCCCCAAAGTTGGTGCGTTGTTGCCCCTGCACGAATATCGGGTAGCCACCATTCCCGCTCTTTTGCAAGATTGGCAATGGCCAGTTCCTGTCGATGCTTGTACTCCTGAATAATAAGGTTGTTTGCCCCGCCCAATTCCAGGACCGTTTCAAGATTTATCAACTGAATATTGTCCTGAGCTCTGAGAGGAATCCAGCATCCGGCGAACAGAATAGCAAGACCTTTAATAATTGTTATTTTAGTATATCGCTTCATAGTAATTCGCTTTTTAATACGGGTTTAACAATGTCTCCAGGTTGCACCAAGCCTTTGCCCTGAACAATTACCAGTGAATTCCCGGTGATATCAGGATTAAGCACTTCGAAGTAGTCTTTATTAGACAAGCCTATTCTGACAGGGATACGTTCCACCTTATTGTCTTTTACTACCAGGACAAAAGGTTGGTTTTGCCAGATTACTTGTGCAATTACCGGCAAGGAAAGTACCTCATCACGGCTACTAATATGAATAAGGGCTTTGGCATACATTCCCGGTTTAATCAACTCTTTGGGATTATCAATATCAATTTCAACCTGCATGGTTCTGGATGCAGGGTCTAATGCATCTGCGGTGCGGCTGACCTCGACCTTAAATGCTTCACCGGGAAGTTCTGGAAAAGTTACTGTTACCTGCGTCCCTTTGTTAATGGTAGCTATGTCTGATTCAGGCAAAGGGATTGTTAAACGTATAGGGCTTATTTCCTGTAACTCGACAATACCTTGCGGGTTAGTCTGGGTCAGTCCGCTTTGCACCAATGCCCCAATGTCAACCATCCGTTTGGTGATTTTTCCTGCAAAAGGGGCTTTTACCTGTAGGAAACTCAACCTATACCTTGCGGCATTTAATGCTGCTTGTACTGAAAGGTATTCGGCCTGGGCGTCTTCCACTAATTGCAGGGGAGTCAGTGCCGGGGTTTTTTCATAAGTGGATTTTAGCCGTTCATAAATAGATTTTTTGGCAGCCGTTTGTGCTTTCATTTCCTCGTACTGTCTCACTACCTCAGGATTTTCCAGTTCGGCAATGATTTCCCCTTTGCGGACATTATCACCGATATCTTTAGTGATTTCCTTCACATAACCGCTTTCCATCGCATAAAGTATAACTATTTGGTTTGGCCGTGCCGTTCCTGTGATAAGTACTTCTGAGACGAATGAACGTTTTTGTGGCTTTACCACTTCTACAGATTGGATTTTGCCACTTTCGGCTATTGTGGTATTGGTTGAATTGGTATTATCCTGTTGTTGCGTTCTACAGGAGGCTACTACAAGCATTGTTGTCAACAGGTTAATTACTATATATTTATATTTTAGTGTTTTCATTTCCTAAATATTTTTAGATTTGGCAATAAGCTGGTACATAATTGGAATGATATAAAGGGTTAGTAATGTGGCCATGAAAGTCCCTCCGATAACGGCAATGGCAAGGGGTACGTTGGCTTCTGTTCCAGCACTGCGGGCCATAGCAGTGGGGAGTAAACCGAAAATGGTTGTTCCGGCAGTCATCAGCACAGGACGGAAACGGTTGGTCGCCCCTTTCACAATGGCTTCATGTTTCTCTATCCCTTCTTTCATCAGGCCGTTAATCCGGTCTATCAGGATATTCCCGTATGATACAGCAATACCAACCATCATGATAATTCCCATGAGTGATTGAATGTTCAGGTAGGTATTTGTTGCCCACATAAGCAAAGCCACACCGATAATTCCCAATGGGAAAGTCATGATAATAATAAGTGGCTGCCGGAATGAACGGAACAATGGTGTAATAATCAGGAAAGCCAGTACAATAGCTAAGCCTAATCCCATTCCCAGGTCTCCGAAGGAGCTTTTCATGATTGCCACTTCACCCCTAAAAGTGACCTTGTAACCCGCTGGAAATTCCATTGCATCAATCCGTTTTTGTATCTCATCCGAAATGCTGCCTATATCAACATTTTCTATGTTGGCATACACATTGAATTCCCGTTGAAGATTGTAATGATTGATTTCAACAGGATTAGTGGATTCACTTATTTTTGAAAAATTGCGGAAAGGAACGGGTTTATCATGCGTATTGCTGGCTACCGTAACATTGGTCAGCACATGTTCATCATTAATCAGGTATTCTGGGTAGGTAACGCCAACGTAGTAGTGGTTACCGTTACTCTCATCAATCCAAAATGCCTTATCATACGTAGCTGATGAGTTGAGTGCAGACACAATATTCTTGATGGCATCGACCGGTTCTACGCCTAGTTCTGCTGCTTTTATGCGGTCGAGGTCAATATCCTTTGTCGGCTGGTCAATACGTTGCAGTATGCGTACATCCCTTGTAGCCGGAATGGAAACAATGGTGTCTTTCAGGCGTTCAGCTATCTGCCTTAGTACTTTAAGGTCGTTCCCAATCACCTGGACATCAACAGGTGAAGGTTTCCCTTCGTTCAATGCAGCCGTAATTAAACCACCTGTGTTAAAGCTGATTTCAATGCCGGGGAACTGTTCATGCAACTGCTTCCTCAGACGTGAAGCATATTCAAAAGTGCTCACCGCGTGGCCTTCTATCAACTGTACGCCAATAAAGGCATCCTGTGTGCCGGAATTGGGAGTATAAACAGCGGGAAGGTCATAGAAAATACCTATATTGGAAATAATCTGCTGCAATTCTTCCCCCAATTCCCTTCGTATTACCTCTTCCATTTCTGAAATGGTTTTTCCTGCTTTTTTCAAAGGGGTTCCCGATTCCATACGTACCTGTATTTCCATTTGTCCAACATCTGATTGAGGGAACAGTTCAAAACCCAGGTTTTTCATCACGAAAAGGGAAAAGATAAAAAGTACAGCGGTTGCGCCCAATATTGTCCATTTGAACTTCAAAGCATTTACCAGGCTGTTCTCATAACGATGACGAAGTTTGTCAATAAACCGCTGGAAAAATCCAAGGGCGTTACGTTTTTTAATATCTGCAGCTTTGGGTAATTTATTCCTGAAAAGGTAGGCAGCAGTTAAAGGAACCAATGTCAATGAGAAAATGTAAGAACCAATCATTGCAGCCGACACTGTTACTGCCAGTGGTGAAAATAAGAATTTGGCCATTCCGGTAAGGAAAATGACAGGGGAAAATACAACAATAATTACCAGCGTTGAAGCCATTACCGGAGTGGCTACTTCCAGGGTGGCATCCAGTGATGCCTGCCATGCCGCTTTGCCCTGTTGTAAATGCCGGTCGATGTTTTCCAGCACCACGATGGAATTATCCACCAGCAATCCAAGAACCAGCGTAATGCCGCCTAATGTAATGCTGTTGATGGCCTGACCTGTGAAATACAGCACCACGAAGGCAAACAGTATCGAAAGTGGCAGGCTGATTGAGACGATGAGCGCCGAGCGAAAATTTCCAAGGAAAAGTATCAGCACCAGAACTACTAATACCAACCCTCCGAGACCTGCCTTAGTCAATCCGGCAAGGGCATTGCGCACATAAGAGCTCTGGTCGAAGATTACATTTAATTGCACATCTTCGGGCAAACGCTCCATTAGCTCAGGAATGACTTTCTTGACCCCTTCTACAGAGGCGATGGTGTTTGCTCCCGGTCTCTTAAAAATAGGCAGGTACACTTGCTCTTTACCATCTACGCGGGCAATGTTGGTCTGGATTACACTGGCATCGGAAGCAAATCCTACATCTCTTATATAGACAGGTTTTTTGTTCTTATAAGTGATGACTATATCATTAAAATCCTCAACATTTACAATCATCCCTTTGGCGTCAATGCCATAATTGACCATTCCTATTTCAGCTATACCTGAAGGTATCATTGTTGTATTTTTCTGGATGGCATCGCTCACCTGTGTTTGTGAAATGCCAAAAGCTTCCAGCTTGGAGGGGTGTACATAAATATGAATCCTTCGTAATGTTCCCCCATAGGCTGCCGGGGCAACAATGCCCGGCACACCACTTAACATTTGGCGCAGGCTGTAATAGGCCACATCGTAAAGTTCCTTACCGCTTTTCTCATCGCTGCTTACTGTCAGGAGCATCAAGGGCTTGCTTGCGGTTGGGTCAAAGGGTTGAACCATTGGCGGAAGTGTTCCCGGCGGCTGGTAATACATATCACTCATGGCATAAGAAGATGTATTGGCCATTGCCTCCGCCGGGTCAACGTCTTCCCCATAAAAATTGGTAACGATACTCACCCCCATGATACTTTTGGAGAGCTGTTTCTCGATGCCGGGCGACTGCCCCGTCCATCGTTCCATACGGCTGGTAATGTCTTTTTCTACCACTTCGGCTGGCATACCGGGGTAAAGTGTAAGAATCTGCATGGCAGATTTTTTAAACTGTGGAAGGATGTCCACCGGCATCCTGGGAATAAGCACTGCTGCCAGGACCGCAACAATTATGGCAAATACCATTACCAGGTATGGGTTTTTAAACGAGAGTTTTATCATAATTATTTTTTTGTTAATTCCATAAATGTGCACTCAAAATAACCTGACAAAGCCAGACATCTTGAGAGCTTGAAGCATAATTATTGATTACGGGAAACAGAAAGGTGGATGGGAAAACCGGGTAATGATGATTACAACTGTATAGAAATATCCAGTGTACCTAAATGTTAAAATTCAGACAATAGTTTTCCTGTTTCCCTAAAAAGGAATTAAACAATGGGAGGGCCGCGAAGTGAATTTGATGATATTATCGGGATTGACCGGCACCTTGGTTCAGGCGGTAATAAATGTGGTTGCTCAGTATAAGGAACCTGAATAAGTTCAAGGGTAACAGCAACAAAGACAAGTGTCTGTACTACCGGTTTTATTTGTTCATTCCGGGTTTGCTGGAAGTCGTCTGTAATGGCATTGATGTGTTTGCAATCCATTTCCGGCCAAAACACCGGATATTCACCTTTGTAATTTTTTCTCAGCTCACAGGGGCTCGGTCCATCATGATGCTGGTGTTTATGGCCTAAAGGATGGGTAACGCAGATTACTTCCCAAGGGAGTAAAACCATTCCCATGATGACAAGCAGCGATATGGATTTTCTCTTAACCATTCCATTCAATACCATAAGTCTCAAAGGTACTGATTTTATTAAAAAAATAGTTGCACATCTTTTTTATTTTTACTTTATTCATCATTACCACTGTCAACAACTAATAGAAAATATTGTTCACTGCTTAGGTTTTGCTTAATACAGACAGAATTTTTAGCTCATAGACCTTGCAAATTCAAGCTAAATCCGAGTTCATCAAGCAATCTGATTTTGTCGTCCGGTAATTTATCTCGGCTGTTTCTTTGTTTGGAAAAAAGTGGAGCTGCGGGGAGTTGAACCAGATTCCACAATCAATTCTCCTCCAGCTCAGTCCCCCAGCTCAATCCCAGGTGCCCATATTAGCAACTCCCCCCAACCCCCCTTACAAAAAAAATAAAACTTTATAAAAATTAAATGAGATTCTGGAAAGGATTCAGAATTATTGTTTTACCCCCAGTTCAGTCACCATCAACTCCAGCTCAAAACCCAAATCCTACGTTTCCTAAGTATCCTAACTACACCATTTAAACCCTCTTGAAGATGATGATTTTTTAGGGGGGGTGTGGGGCTGGGCTGGGGAGCAAAATTACTTTATAGGATTCTGTCAACTCTAAAGAAGGGGAACACCATATCAGAATGTTGTCTATAAAATATTTGGATTAATCATAGATATCGTTTGATGGTATGGTTAGTTACCGATTTCGGAACGATTACT
>DRHS01000189.1 GCA_011053095.1 Bacteroides sp. | reverse complement strand
ATTGTACCAAAATCAAAACAAATGCGTAGTTACTTATTACATCCTGAATAGCAACAGGTTGTGGTTAATAAGAATTAATGAAAAAATTAATCAAGTGATACCATTATGATTAATTATCGGATATTATTTATAGGAGAGCCCTTAGCATGCATTGTATATACTGATGTTGCCTCGGCATACCAGTGAGGACGGCTCTCCAGTTGCCAGAGTTTTTCAAAATCAGAGGAAAGGTAATTGAAAGAAGTTACCTGCTCATAAACCAGCCTGCGTGCTTTTTCAATTAATTCTTGTGCCTTCTCTTTTTCATAATGTGCCAGGCCAACTGCTTTTCTATAATATGAGGAAGCATCAAGAAGGGCTTGCCTTGAATTCGCAAGAAACAGGTACTGTTTGCATACGAACTGAAGAGAAGCGATGTCATCAGTATAACGTGTTACATCTCCACTACTGAAGATCTGGCTGGCGGTAAGGACGAGACTACCTACTTCCTCCCATTCTTCGATGTTGTAACTGATGCTTTTGCCCTTTTCGGGGACGAGGATCTTTCCAAAGATCAATTCATTCATTTCATACGTGGGTCCCAGTTCAGTCAGCTTGTTCAATTCCTGAATACCTAAGGGGACAGAATTTTGGGAGTCTCCATAGAAAGCCCGGCTGAATCTGATATCAAAAAGAGCCATGTTTTCCCGGTTTGGCCTCCAGCATTGCTCAGCAGTATAAGCGATCCCGTACCAGTCATGGTTAAAAAAGTGAGGACCGCCGTCGTCCCATACTGTACAATATACTCCCGCTGCCCCTTTTTCATGACCCTCATTAATGAAATTCCTGATATTGATCATTGCCTGACGGTAATCTGGAAAGAGGCGGTTTGAGTTCAGGATACCCGGTGAAACTGTAAATTCAAATCCTGCATTCATCAGGGGATCAATAAATTCTGCAAAAGAGTCCAGGGGATCATAATTCCATGCCCCCAACAATATATGGGAAGGAATCAGGTTAAGGATCTCCGGAAATTCAAGGATAATATCACCCCATATAAGGCTGCGTTTTCCCAGCTCCCGGAGAGTTGTATCAATACGAATAATATGATCCGCATAGATTTGCTCCACACCGAGAGAGGCTGCCTTTCCTGATAGCTCAGCCCTGGAAAGATCCCATGCCTCATCACAATTTGGAGTAAACCATTCAGAACTGAACACAGGCGTCATTTCACGGTACACATCCCGAAGGAAATCCACTGCCAGAGGATTTAGGGGATCCAGCATCCTGTCTGTAGCACCCAGATGTCTGAATTCAGGAACAGCCAGGATCTTTTCAAAATGACCCAGGCTCTGGAAACTCCCAATAAGTTTTATATGATAATCTGCTGCAAATTCAGACAATTTTCCAAATTCCTCGATGGAAATCGCACCATCATGGGGGGCGAATCCAGGGTATTTTTCAGTTTGTACAACATGTTCGATATAAAACGACATGTGATTGATCTTCAGTTCGGAATACCTCCTTATCTGATCCTTTATATAAGCATTGCTTGGTATTGGCCCCCTGCTGATATCATCCATAACAGCTCTCACAGGAATTTCAGGCCAGTCGGTGACCGTCATACAGGGGATGCCTGATTTCCCGGGATATCCTCTCCATAATTGCCGGAGTGTCTGCAGTCCATAGAACAATCCTTTATTTGTATTTGCTGCAAGAAGGATACGTTCGGATGAAACCTTCAAAACGTAGCCTTCATCTCCTAATTTCTCATTGGGCCATATTGATTCATTTTCGCATAGTGATTTAAATTCTTCATCTTCTTCAGGAATTCCAAACCAGAAATCAGGCCTGGTCGTTTCTTTCATATTCAATTGAAGATCATAGGCCTCACTAACAGAATGTTGGAGCTGTCTGAACAATACCGGGTCGGTAGCCTCGCTTATACCGGAGGCATTAAATGAAATTGTCTCTTCCGGAATAAAATTACCCTTAATAAAAAATACATTCTGGGGATATGGGAGAAGGGGAAGCTGATCAGAGTCTTTCTGATGATTGGCAGAACACCCAGTGAGCAATACCAGCACTATTGAAACCGGGAGAAGTATATGTTTCATCATTTATTTGTTAAACCAATTTTCCTCAAGCCATATTGCGGATCTGGAATACGCTTTTTCATAGTCCTGCACATCTGATTCATCTCCGCCCACATCAATGCCAAACAGTCCGCGATATCCGATCCGGTCAAGCATTTCAAAGAAACCCGGCCAGTCGATGGCTCCATCTCCGGGAACAAGATGCTCGACCCGTTGTCCCCGGTTATCTGAGATATGTATATAATCTATGTGTCCGGCCAGCCTGAGGAGGGAAAGAGAAAGATTGTCTTTAAGGAAGAACTGGTTGGCTGTGTCAAGGTTGAATCGAAGGTTATCCATCCCAACGGCATCATGAAACCGGAGGTATGAATCAGTTGTGGCAACAAGGGCCCCATGGCAGGGATGAAGATGGTAGGTCAGATCATATTTGGCTGCAATTTCGCATGCTTCGCGGTATGCAGAGGCTAGGTCCTTCCAGTATCCGCCCCAATTCAATCCCGGAAGCAGGGATGCATTTCGCAGTATCTCATCATCGTAGTGCCGGGTTACCGGTATACCATCGGGAAACTGCCAGGGAGGGATGGGGGCATTGTCCAGAACAGAAACTGCACCCAGGTCTACGGCAAGTTCACAGCCTTTCTCAAATAAAGCCAGGTTTCGTTCCCTTTCCTTGTTATCGGCGGAGCTGAGCCCCGGCAGCACAATGCAAAAAACAGGGATCTTCAAATTCAGAATGTTGGCTTTTTCTTTTAGCTGATGTCGCATTTCATAGACCCTGGTAAGATGCTCCTCACGGATGCCTTCAAGCTCTATACTCCTGAAGCCCAGTGAAGCAAGCTCTTCCAGGTGGATGAGTCCATTTTCAACAGGAGGGGGATAGCCGTATTTGCCGATGATATACAGGTAGGCGGCTACTATTTCGGGATGAAATGCATTCATGGTTTCAATTTTTTATCAGAACAATCTGGAAATTCCGATTATTCCGGCAACAGCCATTGCTACTGTGAAAAGCAGGATAAACAACATGGCGATGTTGGTTTTAGTACCTGCCAAGGAATCTCCCATAAGGGATTTTTTATTGTAAAGTACCAGCATAAGAGCCAGTATCAGTGGGGTGACAATGACAGTGAGGACCTGAGACACGATCATTATTAGTACGGGCCGTCCGCCAAATATGGGGACCACCAGTCCGAGAAGCACTCCGAAAAATACAAGGAGCCGGGTGGAGGTTGACTTCATGTTCCTCGGCTTGTTATTAAAGTCTGCAAAAAGCCAGGGTGCCAGCAGGATGATCGGAAACAGGGATGATAGTCCCGCGCAAACAATACCCACCACAAAAATGGAAACGGCGAACCGGCCGGCAAGGGGTTCCATCAGGCTAACCATGTCGATGGCATTTTCTACTCTCAATCCCTCAGGATGAAGGGTTCCCGCAGCTGCAGCCATGACGGCTACACTGAGAACGAACATAAGAGTTACGGATATGGCGGCATCCCTTCTCTCGAGCCTGAGATCTTCTTTTTTCCATCCCTTCTCATGAACCAGGATAGACCGGACGACATACAGGATAGCACCCATTGTTGTTCCAACCATCCCGGCCATGATTAAAAGGGCTCCCGGTTCATTCGGAACGCGTGGTACGAGTCCCCTGATAACCTCAGCCGGATCGGGTATAACCATAAACATGGTCAGCAGGAAACAGAGTCCCATCAGGGTAACAAAAATGGCAAGGATCTTTTCAAATATGCGGTGCTTCCCGTTCCAGAAGAGGTAATATAATATAGCACCGAAAAGGATGGATGTTATTATGGGACTGAAACCGTTGCCCGATTTTGTGAGAGGTTTTGACCATTCTTCAACGACCTGGGTAACCACTGACATAACCCCCATGCAGGAAATCCATTCACTGATCAGCAAGGATGCAAGGACAAAGCCAGACACTGTCACCCCAAAGTGAGACCTGAAGCTGGCTAATATCGTATTTCCCGTTATGGCAGTATATCTGCCAAAAAGCATTATCAGGAAAAAGGTAAAAATGCAGGACAGCAGCAGGGGCCATATCAACGTCATTCCGAAGGCAGCTCCTGAAGAAGCCATGGTAGTGATGCTACCGGTTCCGATATTATATCCAATAAGGAATATTCCGGGAGCAATGGACGCTAGGAAAAGGCCAATCTTTTTTTGCAAATTTGTTTTATTTAGTGATTAATAAGGAGCCAGATATTTTTCCACAAGTTCCGGATCGGGATCGATGCCAAGTCCAGGGGTCTCAGGAACACTCACATGTCCATCCTTAACAGGATAGAGCGGAAGCACAGGATTGAACTGGCTCTTAACCCCCGGGTATGTTTCCATGATCAGGGAGTTGGGTGTTGAAGCAAGAAGATGGATTGCCATATGTGGACTCCCATGGGGAGATACCGGGATGTGAAATGCCGATGCAAGAGCAGCAATTTTCCGGTATTCGGTAATACCTCCTGACTTAACTGTATCCAGGTTGAGGATATCAGCTGAACCAGCCTGCACCAGGTCCCTCGCCCCCCAACGTGTGAATTCATTCTCACCGGCAACAATGGGGATGTCCAGTGCCTGTTTCACCTCGGCGCAGCCTTCGAAATCATCCGGAACAACAGGCTCTTCAAACCAGAAGGGATTGAATTTCTCTATCGCACGCCCGAATCTAATGGCCTCGTACACCTTCCATTTATTATTGGCATCCACAAGAATATCAATCTTCGGTCCGAGGGCCTCCCTGACAGCAGCTACCCGCTCAACATCCTCCCCGAAGCTTGCCCCTCCTACCTTCATCTTTACGGCATTGAACCCTTCGTTAACATATCCCTCCATTTCGCTTACAAGATCAGAAGTGGTCTTTCCTTCCTCGTAATATCCACCTGCTGCATATACCCTGATCTTTTTCTGGTATCCACCCAATGCTTTATATACCGGAACATTCAGGGCCTTACCTATTATGTCCCAGATCGCAACATCAATTGAACCCATGCTTGAGATATAGTCTCCTTTGGCGACAGGCTTTCGGTTACCCCTGTACATCTTATCCCAGATTCTTTCCACATCAAACGGATTTTCTCCTTTGATTTTACTCAGCAGGCTCAATGTTACTGAGTTTACACCCATTGGAATGCCTCGGCCAATGATCCCCTGGTTGGTATAGATTTCAATATATCTCATTGAATGCTGCCCGCCACCACTTACAATAATGGAATTCCATTTCCGGGGGGTAACTCCCGGGAACTTTAGCCTGATAATTTTGAGATCAGTGATCTTCAGATCGTCAGGGTCGACAACCGGATTAAATTTAACCTGATTTACGGGGTCCCGAAAGGATCCCAGAAATGAAGTTGTACCTACTGCAGCCAGACCTGCCGTCATGTTGCGAACAAATCCTCTTCGGTTCAATGGGTTTGATTTTTTATTGCTCATAATTTATAAAATTGGGGTATATAAATATAGCATTTTCAAACAATTAACCCGGCACCCCGGTTTCTACCGGATTATCCGGATCATTGCTCCACTCAAACCACCCGCCATCAAAAACCGATACCCCTGGCCAGCCCATCAGCCATGCATTGTAGAAAGCTTCGCTCCCCCGCCAGCCAGTACCACAATAAAATGCCAGATGCTTACCGGGTGTGATCCCGGCCTCCTTCCAGGTTTCCGCAATTTCATTGTATTCTCGTGTGGTATGATCAAGGTTTCTATAGTTCTCCATGTGATAGGCATCACTGCCGCAATTTCCGAAAACAGCCCCGGGGATTCGGCCTGTTTTTTCAATATAATTATACCCGCTGACCTCACCAATAAATTCGGACCAGCTTCTTACGCTTACCAGTTCCCCCTCCGATGATTTTAAAAGTTCTTTTGCCCCGGGGATGTCAACAGCAAGTTCCGGGCATGCCGGGATCTTTACACCAAATTCCTTTTCGGGCCGGGGAAGTTTGGTTTGGGATGTCGTTTCAAATCCTGCATTTTCCCAGGACAGAATGCCGCCGTTTAATACGCGCACATCCTTCACCCCGGCATACATCATTATAAATGCGCATCTCATCGCTCCAAGTTGTCCGGCGCTGCTCCCGGGGAATGGGTCTTTATTATCGGGAAATGAAAACCTTCCATAAAGCACTACTGTTGTATCGGCAGTGATACCTTTTTCAAGAAGCGCTTTTTCCAGCTCTTCGGGTGTGCGTCGGTTCCATGTTTCAGGAGATTCCAGTTCCAGGGTGTCAAGGGCTATGGATCCCGGGATATGTCCCTGGATATAATCTTCAGGGTTCCGGTAATGTGCATGGCAGATCACAAATTTTTTCCCCTGGTATTGGGGCGGATTTTTTCCGTCAATAAGCCTGTTCACCCACCCGGGATAAACCAGTTGTTTGTATCTCTCCAGCTTATCCAGTGGAAGATCCGGGTCAGGGGACCATTCATCCAGGAATTGATTATAGGTTCCCACTACATGGTAACCGGCTTTTCCAAACACCCCGGCAACATGCAATGCCTTTGATTCTTTGTATCCATAGACGATCAATTGTCGTTCGGGTGATATATTTTTTGACCTCACGATCTCGATCCAGTCAATATAGTCTGACCAGTGTGCCGGTAGGCTTCTCGCACCCGGTATATGTCCCCCGCGCTTTTCATTTTCCAGGCACCATCCGTTGAATGCATCTGCAGGCCGGATGTCAATGATAACCTTTTCCGGATCATTGACGGCATCTAACATTTCAGATGCAGTGAATTTTTTCATTGAAATCTATTAAGGAAATTATAGCAGTGTTCCGGGTCTCTGATTGTCTTAAACATGCAAACCATAATACTGATGATTGTAATTTCCGCCCTCAACTTCGAGGATTCCTGGCATTTCACCCCATAGTCTGAATTTGAATTTATTAAGTAAAGCAATACTTGCAATGTTTGGCTCCATAATTATGGCAATCAGGGTTTTAAACATATATTCAGGAGCTTTTGAGATGGCATGTTCCATGAGTCTGCTGCCTATTCCCCGGAGATGAAAACCGGAATGGACAAAGTAGCTTATCTCTGCTGTCGACTGCAATGCTTTTCTGCCCTTGCGATAGGGACTGAAAAAGACAAACCCGGCTACAACACCCTTTTCTTCCAACACAAAAACCGGAAAGTCAGCCGGGTCATGATCATGGAACCATGAAAGTCGTTCTTCCCCCGAAAGGGGAGAAGTGAAAGCTGTAGAAAACTTTGCCTCAATTGCCTGGTTAAAGATTTCATCGATAGCATTGAGATCGGACTTTTTCATGATACGGATACTACTCATTCATTGCAGAATTTGAAGATTACCTTATATGCTGACTCAATGCCCAGCTCACCTGCCTTGCTTAAATCGTTGCAGCCTGCCGTCTGGGATTTGAGAAAGATATAAAGGAGTCCACGGTTATAATATGCTTCCCCAAGATCTGGTTTCAGTTCTATGCTTTTGCTATAGTCTTCGGCAGACAATACCAAATCATCCATGAAACTTCTCACATATGCCCGGTTAAAATGTGTGTAAGGGAAATCGGGGTTAAGCTCTATTGCTTTGTCATAATCAAGGATTGCCTGGGAATAATATTGTTTCACGGTACGATTGGATTCATCCGAGTAAATTTCCCTGCTTTCGATTGAAGCGATAATCTCGGCTATTGCAAAATTGTAATTACCCCGAATAAAACTGGCCAGGTAATTGTCGTGGATAAGAGAATCAGATTCGTCGAGCACCCTGATAGCATCGCGGTATTTCATCTGCCATCCAAGGATGAGGCTATGGAATATTACATCGCTTGCAGAGGTGGAATTTCCGGGAAGCAGGGACGCGAGTTTTTCAATATGATTGTTCAGCGAGGGGGTTTGAGAGGAGTAATCAAAATTCAAAATCTCAAGCAGGAGTCCGGGTTCATTGAAATACTGAAGAATGCTCAGATCCTTTACCCGGTTGTAGGACTGCTCATACTGGTCTTCACGCAGTCCCATGTAGAATATGGATATCATTTGCACATCTTTCTGGGAGTACTGAACCCTCTGGTTCTTGACTCTATCGACGGGAGTAAAGTCAGAGCTGAGGTTCGTTATGGTTTTCAGATAACTTATTTCCGTGAGGTCGAAACCCGGCACCTGGATATTCACAAGGCTGTCGACGGTGTTTTTATCCTCGGTGTACCCGGTGAGATCATTCTGGGCCATCCGGGTTATGGACCGGTTCTGGTAGGCGTGGATTAAACCGGGATATATATCAATGGCAGTGGAGAAGTCTTCTTCTGCTCCGGCAAAATCCTCCATCCTGGATTTTATTATACCACGAATGTAATAGGCATATATATATTTTGGACTGAGGCGGACTACCTGGTCAAAATCTAAAATTGCTTCCAGGTTTTTATCATGTTCCATCTGCAGGAGTCCCCTGTTATAGTACCCAAGTGCATTGTCCCTGTTCAACTCGATGGTGCGGTTATAGGCCTGCAGGGCTACATCGTAGCTGCCGAGCCTGTGATGGCAGAGGGCAGTAAAAAACCAGGCCCGCACATGGAGAGAATCCCGCTTAAGAACCAGATCAAATTGCTGGATTGCATCGAAATATTTTTCCTGTTGCTGATAGATATTCCCACGTGTCAGTTGTAGTGAGGGATTGAGAGGATTAATCATTTCCGCTGAATCACAATGGCTTGTGGCAAGCGAATATTTTTCCTGGCGCATGTAGATGCTTGCCAGATTAAGGTGGGCATTGTCAAGGTATGGATCAAGTACAATTGCCTTTTTATAGTCTTGTATTGCACCGGCGGTATCTCCGTATTCAAAATGCAGCCAGCCCCTGGTAATGAAATATTCAGGGTGCCGGTCATCCAGCTCTATTGCCTGTTGTATATCCCTGAAAGCATCCAGGAACTGGCTTCTTTCGAGCTTCAGGAGTCCCCTGTAATAAAGAGCCTCCGTTTTGTAGGGTTTTATTTCGAGGCTGCTTGTAAAATCTGCTTCAGCTCCGGAGTAATCAGAAAGCTGGAATTTTGCGATTCCCCTGTAAAAAAGTGCCTCCGCATGTTCCGGGTTGTATTGAAGGATCAGGTTGAAAGTCTGTATAGCCTGGGTGAACTCATGACCGGCAAGTTGCTGCCGGCCCCTCATGTAGTGTGTGTGGATGTTTATCTGGGCTGAGAGTGATGTAATTCCCAAAACCATCAGGAGGACCAGAACGATATGTCGGGGTGTTTTTATGCGCATAAAATGCAATAGAATGGAAAATTACAATTAATTGCATAAATAATGCCTGTATTGGGTTGAGCGACAAAAAAAGCCGCCCTGATTTACATCGGGACGGCTTAATAAATTTTGTTCAGATGGCGCTATCTCTGAGCGACTTTATCGTCTGCAGGCATATAATTTTTCCACTGGTCAGTGCGGAACTGCCATGATATGGAAATATAATGAATTTGAACATTTTCATAATTTGCAAAGGAGACCCCCGTTTCTCCAAGATCTTCACCCGTATAATTTTTGTTCAGGAAATTGTCGAGGTAGTATTTATACTTTATGTTGAATCCGCCGGGAAGTTGAATCCCACCGAATACGGAAGGCACAAATGTATTTGTTTTGCTGCTGAACCATTCGGTTTGCTTGAGTTTGGTACTACTTCTTTCATTTGACAACCAGCGCTTGCCCTTATAATGGAACAGTAATTCATATTCACCTCCCCCGAAAATGTACATGTGCTTATCAAATATTCCAATTTTCAGGGCCAGGGGAATACCCAGGTTATAGGAACGCCGGATAGTCTTGGTGGGAATATCCGTATCGTAAATAAATCCAACGTTGCGTATTGCAAGCCCGGAGTAAAGTCCAATGAAATTAGTAAAATCCATATGAAAGTACTGTCCAACGTTTAATACGATGGTATACCTGAGCTGTTCGTTGATGGCTGGGTCTCCAGCCTGTGGGGTAGCCGGGACTTCAGCCCATTGAAAAAGGCTCTCCCAGCTTGAAACGGAGTATACATCCTGTGAATTTGCCGGTGCTGTGAAAAGGACCGGAGCTATCAGTGCGATAATTATTAATATTCTTTTCATGGTAGTGTGGTTTTAATGCGAATATATATAATATGACGTTTATCTGCTACAAAAAGTTATTAAAATCTGGCCAGGGCTTTCTCGGCAACACTATCACCAATGGAGAGACAGGCAGTTGCTGCAGGTGAGGGAGCATTCAGAACGTTTACCGCCCACTCGTTTTCTGCAAATACAAAATCATCCAGCAATTCTCCGTTTCTACCCACTGCAAGTGCCCTTACACCAGCGTCTCCGGGAACGAGGTCTTCTTTTCGGATCTCAGGAATAAGTTTTTGCAGTCCCTTTGTGAAAGCCGCTTTATTCATGGATCGATAGTATTCCCCGATACCGAATCCTATAAATTTACGCATGGCTTTCTGGAACCCGGGGAAACTGAGAGCTTTGCCAATATCACGCAAAGACACATCAGACATTTTATACCCTTCTTTTTTGAATGCCCATACGGCATTGGGACCGGCTACAACAACTCCCTTCATCATGCGGGTGAAATGGACTCCCAGCCATGGAAAATCGGGATCAGGGGTAGGGTAGATCAGGTGGTTGCAGAGGTGCTGTCGTTCTTTTATGATGCTCATGTATTCGCCCCTGAACGGGATAATCCGCAGGTCGAGTTTCGGGATTGTGAGGGCTCCGATCTCATCGGAATGGAGTCCCGCAGTATTTATTACAAGTTTCGTTGAAAAAACCTCCTTATTGGTAATTACCTCTGAATAACCCTGGTGTGTATAAATGTTGAGGACCTTCTGGTTGAGTTGGATCTCCCCACCCTGGCGCTCTGTGACAATTTCTGCAATTTTATTGGCAACAACTTTAAAATCAATAATACCGGCGTATGGAACATCGATAGCCTCAACTCCGAATACATGTGGTTCCTTTTCTTTCATTTCTTCAACTGAGATCATACGGATATTATCAAGTCCGTTCTGCTTGCCGCGGTCAAATACTGTTTTTAGGATGGCTTGTTCTTTGACATCGGTGGCTACAATGATTTTACCACAAAGCTCATAAGGGATTCCTTCTTTGTCTGAGAATTCGAGCAGTTGTTTGTACCCGTTTATACAGTTCAGGGCTCTGAGGCTCCCGGGACGATAGTAAATACCCGAATGTATCACCCCACTGTTATTCCCGGTCTGGTGCATTGCTACACCCGGTTCCTTTTCAAGGATAACAAGCTTGAGATCGGGTTTCTGTTTCAGGATTTTGAATGCGGTTGAGAGTCCCACGATCCCTCCTCCGATAATAGTGATATCGTATTGCTTAGTCATGTTTAATAGTTTATTTCAGATGGGTTTTTATTTTTCTCTCTAGTTGTTTCATGATTTCCCCGACGGTAGTATTCTGAATTGAAAGTTCTGTTTCGTTGACTTTTCTGACAGGTAGGACATGTATTGAGGTGCCTGTCAGAAAAAGGGCATCCAGATCCTTAATTTCATCAAGTGCTATCGTTCTCATCTCAACAGGAATATTCAGTTCCCTGCAGGCAGACAACACATATTTCCGGGTAACTCCGGGAAGGATCAATTCGTCGGGAGGTGTAATAATCCTTCCTTTTTTCACTCCAAACACATTTGCCTTACTTGCTTCCGGGAACATCCCATTTGCATCCGTAAGAAGAGCCTCGAAGGCTTCCTTTTCCCGTATTTCATCGGTGACTTTGCGCCTGAACTCAGGTCTCCAGACTTTTTTATTCGGATCTGTCCGCTCGAAAGGAAAAGTTATGACCCTGACCCCGTTTTTGTAATCTTCCGCAGAAGGGTAATGATGTGCTACAAAATAGGCCAGGAAACTAGGATTTTGGTTGGGAGTGAAATTCATAACGAATTTTACGTTTCCTTCAGGGGACTGATTTTTCAGTATAAGAAGGTTCAGGTGGTGGTGAATTTCCTTTATGTCAAGCCATGATTCATATCCTGCAAGTTTGAGCGAAGTGAAAAGGCGGTCGATGTGATCATCCAGGAAAAGCAATCTCGTGCCGGAAAGCCTGGCAACCTCATATATCGACTTCCCCTCATTTATAAGTCCCATATGAAAGGAGCCGTACTCCTGCAGCACTCCGTCTTTCACAAAATATGGCTGAACGCATTCCCTCATAACAGCATGCAAAAGTATGAATTTTACAGAAGATGCAATATGATTTTCAGCAGGCAGTGCCGACTGTTACTATGGGAATGATAAACTGATCAGCCAGTGATTCTATGTCTGGATGCGCAAATCAGGATTGTTTTTGATTTACTGCATCCATGCAACTTTTTCGGCCGCTTCGTCGTCATTATCCTGTTGCTAAAATTCGTATCTTTGTCAGATAAAAATATTTTATCTAAATATTATTAGAAGGTTACGGATAGATGGTTACAGGACCCTTTCGGAAATTGAAAAGTTGTGTAACTAAGTGAAAATATATATATTGTAATTGATTTAACCTCCTGTTATGGAAAACAAACTGGTGTTTTTTGTAGACGATGACAAGATGATCCTGAACCTTCTTGAATATACTTTCAAAAGCAGGTCGGGTATTCAGGTCAAGACTTTTTTTTCAGGAGAGGAATGCCTTGAAAACATGCATCTAAAGCCGGATCTTGTAGTCCTTGATCATCTGTTTCCCGATGATACAGGCCAGTTGAACGGCCTGGATGTCATCAAGAAGATGAGGGAGGCAAACAAAACGGTGTCCATCATAGTACTTTCCAGCCAGCAGGACGAAAATCTTATACCAGAATTTCTTAAAGTAGGGGCAAAACAGTACATTTCGAAAGATGATTACTTCATTGATGCCCTGATCGAGTCGATTGAAGCCGAAGTTAGCTCTTAATCCTGGAACCGGGTCACCCAGAACCTTCTGAAAGGCTTATTATTGCAGAACCAGGGAGGAGTAGGTCCGCCCCGATTGAGATGAACATAAAATCTTTTGTAAATTGATTATTATATTATACTTTTGCACGACAAATTTTTCAGTGCTGTGGGAGGATTGAGACAATATACCATCCCGTTCATGGGATTGAATGAAGGAAGGCACTATTTTGAATTTGTAGCAAACGATTCGTTCTTTGAGCAGTTTGATTCATCTGAAGTTAAAAGGGGACTGGTAAAGGTTGGTGTAGAATTGATCAAGCATTCCACATTCCTGGAACTTCATTTCGAAATTAACGGAAGAGTGACTGTTATTTGTGACAGATGCCTGGAGCCTTTTACAATGGGGATTGTCCACGAGGCTGTCTTGTATATCCGCTTTGGTGAAACCACAGAGGAGCAATCCGAGGAGTTGTTGATCCTCTCGGACAAGTCCAGTGAGGTCAGACTTGAACAGTATATTTACGAATACATTCACCTGGCACTTCCATATCAGAGGATACACCCGGAGATTGATGGCCATACGGGCTGCAATTCGGAAATGATGAAAAAACTTGAGGATCATACAGCACAGGAAGAATCGAAGAGCACAGACCCAAGATGGGATAAATTGAAAGGATTAATTGATTAAATAGTATAGAAATGGCGCATCCTAAAAGAAAGATATCAAAGACAAGGCGCGATAAGAGGAGGACTCATTACAAGGCCAAGACTCCAACCCTTGCTACCTGTCCAACCACAGGTACCGTACACCAGTACCACCGGGCCTATTATATTGACGGGAACCTGTACTATAAAGGAAAACTGGTTATTGAGCAAGAAGCATAAAATTACATGCGGATAGGTGTCGATATCATGGGAGGGGATTTTGCCCCCGAAGCCACCCTGTTAGGCGCTATCCTGGCCCGCAAGGATCTTCCTGATGAAACTGAACTGGTCCTTTTTGGGGACCAGGACACGATTAATAAGCTGGCAACCCGCGAAAGATATGATCTTAGCGGGTTTACTGTTTTTCATACCCCCCACTTTATAGAGATGAAGGACCATCCGGCCAGGGCTTTTTCTGAGAAGCCAAAGTCAGGAATAGTAGAGGGATTGAGGATGCTTAAAGCTGGAAAACTAGACGGATTTGCATCGGCCGGCAATACCGGTGCCATGCTGGTTGGAGCCATGCAGATCATAAATTCCATTCCTGGAGTGATCCGCCCCTGTCTGGCAGCTTCCATTCCTAATGACAGGGGAAAACCGACAATACTACTTGATATCGGACTGAATCCTGATGCCAGGCCGGATGTTCTCTACCAGTATGGGATTTTTGGCTCCATCTATGCTAACCTGGTGCATGGTATGGAGGATCCTAAGGTGGGACTCCTGAACATCGGCAAGGAGGAAGAGAAAGGAAACTTGCTGACAAAGGCAACTTACCAGGCGATGAAGAATACGAAAGAGTTCAATTTTATTGGAAATGTTGAAGGAAATGATTTCTTTCGTGAGAACGGAGTGGACGTAATTGTATGCGACGGATTTATCGGAAACGTTCTGGTAAAGGAGCTGGAAGCATTCTATTCAATGCTTAGAAGAAGGAATATTAAGGATGATTTCACAGAGCAGTTTAATTTTGAAAAATTAGGAGGCACTCCCATTCTTGGAATACTTTCACCGGTTGTCATCGGACACGGAGTTTCAAATGGCACTGCCATTTGTAATATGATCCTTCATGCCAGGGATGTGATCGAATCGAATTTAATTGGAAAAATTAAAGAGAAATTCCAGTAATGAGTAAAATCAGAGCGGCAATCACAGGTGTAGGAGGATATGTCCCTGAGTACCGGCTGACCAATGACGAGCTGAGCAAAATGGTTAACACCAGTGATGAGTGGATCATGCAAAGGATTGGTATTAAGGAACGCAGGATTCTGAAAGGTGAGGGGAAAGCTACTTCAGATATGGGAGCAAGGGCAGTAAAGGATTTACTTGATAAAGCAGGAACCGATCCAAAAGAAATTGACCTGCTGATCATGGCAACTGTCACACCGGATATGCTCTTCCCTGCAACATCTAACCTGGTTGCCAATAAAGCAGGTTTGAAAAACGCCTGGACATTTGATCTCTCTGCTGCTTGTTCCGGTTTTCTGTTTGCCCTTGAAACGGGAAGGAATTTTATTGAAAATGGCAGTCACAAAAAAGTGATCGTACTTGGAGGAGACAAGATGTCCTCCATCGTTGACTATACCGACCGTACCATCTGTCCCCTGTTCGGAGACGGTGCAGCCTGTGTTCTGCTCGAACCAACCACAGAGGATGTGGGAGTTGTTGACAGCATGCTCCATGTTGACGGATCTGGAGCACCGCATCTTCACGTAAAAGCAGGAGGTTCCCTTCGTCCATCAACACACGAGACGGTTGACCGGAAACAGCATTATATTTTCCAGGAGGGACAAACCGTGTTCAAGTTTGCGGTATCAAAAATGGCCGATATTTCAGTTGAGATGATGGAAAAACATAATATTTCTCCTGAAGATCTGGCATGGCTGGTCCCACATCAGGCAAACATGCGAATAATTGAAGCAACTGCCAGAAGGATGGAAATCTCCAAGGACAAGGTCATGATAAATATTCAACGGTATGGGAATACCACTGCTGCTACCATACCGTTATGTCTGTGGGAGTGGGAAGAAAAATTAAAGAAAAATGATAATATCATACTGGCTGCATTTGGCGGCGGCTTTACCTGGGGTTCAATATATCTTAAGTGGGCCTATGATGGCAATCGGAAAGTTTGACCATTCCATACAAAATACTTAATTTTACACAGCGGAACGAGCACTAAAACAAAGACGATGGCAAAGGTTTATAGCGATAACGAAACCAATGGAATAAATATCATTGGTATTGGCACCAAGATAACCGGAGATGTTAATTCGAATGGAGATATAAGGGTGGATGGAAGTCTTACCGGGAAACTCATCACTAAAGGGAAAGTGGTGATCGGGGAGACAGGCAAGGTAAAAGGAGAGATCAATTGTAAAAACTCTGATGTTGAAGGCTCAATTGAAGGGAAAATTATAGTATCACAGCTTCTTTCCCTAAAAACCAAAGCCCGGATCCATGGTGATATCATTGCGGCCAAGCTAGCAATTGAACCCGGATGCCAGTTCACAGGTAACTGCGATATGAATATCAGCAGTTCAGCCAATGAAGAAACAACCTACACAGAAAAAACAGAAAAGCAACCCCTCGCCGCTAAATAATTATGCAAGGTATTCCGGTCTTGCTTTTCAAATGATAGCCATAATCCTGGTAGGGGTTTTTGGCGGAATCAAGCTGGATGAAATAGTTAAGTGGGAATTTCCGGTCTTCACCCTTGTGCTTACATTGCTCTCAGTCATTATGTCGATGTATTATGCCGTTAAAGACCTGATACGGTAAAACAATTATATATGAAGGAATCACTCAGGAAGTTCACATTTAATCTTTTTTTACTTGCACTTGTCCTAACAACTCTGGGATATGGATGCTTTCGATTCCTGGTTCCTGCTTCCTATTTCCCCCTTTTCCCTCTTGTACCGTTTTTTATCTTTGCCGTCACAGCAACTGTTCATATTTATCTTGTAAAGGCAAGTGAGAATGATGCCCGCAAATTTATGAGCAGGTACCTGGGATCTATGGGGGTTAAATTACTGATTTACATCTTGTTTCTGATCGTTTTCCTTGTGCTTGATACCATACCTGCAATACCCTTCCTTGTAAGTTTTCTTGTTTGTTATGTAGCATTCACGCTAGTTGAGGTCCTGGCCATCCTCAAACACCAGAAAAGATCTTAATTATATAGCTGGCTTATCTTGCCGGAACGCCAGTTTTTGTTTATTTTTAAAACACTTATTTGGAATATTGAATTTTGAATAGAAAAATCATTTCATACATTCTTGGAGCACTGCTTTTCTTTATTCTGTTTGCCGCAAGGCCCGTACAGCAGGATCAGCATCAGGATAATACACCTGACTCTCATGCTACAGAAGCAATCTCAACCGAAGAACATTCCGGGGAAACGGACCCGCTTTCATCACAAGAGCATGAGGAAGAGGGGTTTTCCCCTTCGAATTTTATTTTTGATCATATCCTTGATGCATACGAATGGCATATACTAAGCCATAAAGGCTTTCACCTCAGCATTCCTCTACCGGTAATTATTTATTCAGAGACAAAAGGGATGAATGTTTTTATGTTCAATAAGTTCCACCACGGACATTCGGATTATGCCGGATTTCGCTACGAGACACATGGGGAGAACAGGGGCAAGATCGTTGAGATCATGGAAGACGGCAGCACAGTCGCTCCCAAACTTGACCTGTCATTTACAAAAAATGTACTGTCTCTCCTGATAGGCATTACCATTTTACTCCTGGTCTTCCTTTCCGTGGCAAAGGCATATACACGCAGACCCAACCAGGCTCCGACAGGACTGCAGAACCTGATGGAGGTGATAATTCTTTTTATACGCGATGATATCGCCAGACCATCCATAGGGGAACATAAGTATATGAAGTTCATGCCCTTCCTGCTGACGATATTCTTTTTTATATGGTTCAATAATATGCTCGGGCTGATACCGATCTTTCCCGGGGGCGCCAATGTTACCGGTAATATAACTGTTACTATGGTGCTTGCACTTTTTACATTCGGGATTGTGACAATTAATGGAAACAAGAATTACTGGCTGCATATCTTCAATATGCCCGGAGTACCGTGGTGGATTAAGGTCCCCATACCCCTGATGCCGGTTATTGAGATCATCGGTATGCTGACCAAGCCCTTTGTGCTGATGATCCGGCTTTTTGCTAATATTACTGCCGGACATATTATCGTGCTGGGATTCTTCAGCCTGATATTCATTTTCGGGGAGATGAGCCCGGGGCTGGGATACGGGGTATCCATTCTCAGCATAGCATTTACCATTTTTATGACCATGCTTGAACTGCTGGTAGCGCTGATTCAGGCCTATGTATTTACATTGCTCTCGGCCATCTATTTCGGTATGGCTACGGAAGAGCATCATTAATGGATTTTTTTTCACTAAATAGTTTTATGTTATGAGTACAATGATGGTTATTTTGGAAGTAGCGCTCGGGAACCTGGGTGCCGCTCTTGGAGCAGGGATCGCCGTTCTTGGCGCCGGCCTTGGTATCGGCAACATCGGTGTCGCTGCAATGGAAGCCATTGCCAGACAGCCGGAAGCTGCAGGCGACATACGGTCAAACATGATCGTTGCAGCCGCCCTAATTGAAGGGGCAGCCTTCTTTGCCATTGTGGTTTGTCTGCTGATCCTTTTTATGGCATAAAGGGAAAATACCTGCAAGGTTCTGCGATTGGCAGGACCCTGCAGGTTTGTAAATTAAATTAATACTAACAAATATGGCACTAGTAACTCCTGATATAGGTACGATTTTCTGGATGCTGCTGATGTTTACCATTCTGCTGATCATCCTGAAGAAGTTTGCATGGAAACCAATCCTGAGTGCGCTTAACAAGCGGGAAAAATCGATTGAAGATTCGCTCCGTTCAGCCGACAGGGCAAGAGAGGAGATGATACAGCTCAAAGCCGATAATGAAATAATACTTGCAGAGGCCAGGCTGGAAAGGGATAATATGTTTAAGGATACCAAGCAAATAAGCGAAAAAATCCTGAGCGAGTCAAGATTGAAGGCCCATGAAGAAGCCAGGCTGCTGATAGAGGCAACCAAGAAGGTGATTGAAAATGAAAAAACGCTTGCCGTGGACGAGATTCGCAGGCAGATAGCAGGATTGTCTGTTGACATTGCAGAAAAGATCCTGCAGGAAAAACTAAAGGATGATAAACAGCAGAAGGAATTGGTTAATAAACTGCTGCAGGATATTAAACTGAATTAGTAAATGAGTACCGGAATGATAGCTGTTAGATATGCGAAGGCACTGTTCCTGAGTGCAAGGGAACAGAAGGCACTGGATTCCGTTCGGGCCGATATGGAGCTTATTCTTGAAGCCGCGACCGGGATTTCTGATATCCAGATTCTTCTTGAAAGTCCAATCCTGGATTCCGGTAAAAAAACCACTGCCCTTGTGGAAATATTCAAGTCCAGGATAAGTACACTCAGCCTGGATTTCATTCGCATGGTAACGGGGAACAAGCGGGAGGAATACCTTCCCGGTATGGCAAGATATTATATACAGCTTTACAAGGAGGAAAAAGGAATCCAGGTAGCCACAATATCATCGGCTGTTAAGCTGGATACGGGGAGCCGTGATCAGATCAAACAGATGATAAGCGCTGCATTTAAATCTGAAATTGAACTTAAAGAGGAGGTAAAGGAAGATTTGCTCGGGGGATTTATAATAAAGGTGGAAAACAAACAACTTGACGCCAGTGTAAAAGGCAAACTGGCATGCATTAAAAAAGAATTACAGGAATAATAAAACATTAAACAATGACTGGAATTAAACCTGCAGAAGTCTCTGAAGTACTGAAAAAACAGCTTGAGGGAATAAAGTCAACCGAAGAACTGGAAGAAGTTGGAACGGTGCTCCAGGTAGGTGACGGTATTGCCAGGATTTATGGACTGAACAATGTGCAGTCAAATGAACTCATTGAGTTTGACAACGGTGTACTGGCAATACCGTCACCTACCTGGAGCACCGTTCCAACTTCTTCCAGTTCTTCGGTTGACTTTATTCCCTCAAGCTGTTT
>DRHS01000188.1 GCA_011053095.1 Bacteroides sp. | reverse complement strand
CTGGCAACACCAAGAGACAATATGGCTATAAGAGAGATTTGTCAGACGCTGAACGATTATGAAGCGGTCTTCCCAGGTACAAGACTCAAGCTATTCTTTAAAAACGCGACAATGACTCCTGCGACAGATCAGGAGTTCTGAAATTATGAAAAAGGAAGAAAAATATCTGATGATCAGATGACAGAAATCAATATAAAATACCATGAGGTTCATCCGCAATGGAATTATACAATTTCTCCTTCATAAAATCGGATTTAATTTTTCGGTGAACCCTTAGCTTTCATGGGATCACAACCCAGATACCACATGAAATCTGGATTGCAGTTCCGAGAGATACCTGGCGTCCAAGTATGGATTATCCACCGCTTCACTACACAGTGCTAACGGAAAACGTATATAACTTTGGAATTCAGGAAGTAAATATTAATGGCACGATTGTAAAAATATATAGCCCTGCCAAGACTATAGCAGATTGCTTCAAATTTAGAAATATAGTTGGGGTTGATGTCGCCATAGAAGCGCTTCGTGAGGTTTGGCGCTCTCGGAAAGCTACCATGGATGAACTGGCGGAAGCCGCTGAAGTCAATAGAGTATCAAGAATCATGCGCCCTTATCTGGAAGCGATTGTATGAGCCAACACAAAAACCGGTTTATCTTGAAAGTGGAGGAAATATGTGAAGACAAAGAGTATGATGGGATACGTATTACTCAGGTTGGATTGCTGAATCAGGCCCGGATACCTCTGCAAATTGATATTGGCTATGGGGATACTTTCAAAAGACGGAGCACACTACTGCCAGTGTCAATACCCTTTGCATTTACTTCCGCTTTTTATGATGATCCTCAAAAACAGGTGCAGTGGAAGGCTTTCGTCACGAAGTCAAAACCAGATGTTCAGGTTGGAGGACTGACTTCCGTTATCGGAAACATCTCGGGATTTCTATCGCCTGTGATTGAAAGTCTGAAAGTGGAATTGCCATCTGGAGAAGAATTCAGGTGCCTTCCGGATACAATTTCTGGGATCTTCATGTTGCAATTCAGGATGCAATGGGCTGGGAAATCCTGATGATGGCCTATTTCAACGATCTGGGTATCGAAGCGAAATATGTTTATGACTATGGCGATGACTGGCACCACCTGGTTAAGCTTGAGGGATATATGTACCGGGAAAAAGGAGTAAAATACCCTATTTGCGTTGATGGCGAACGCGCCTGTCCACCGGAAGATTGCGGTGGTCCGGGTGGATATAACAAGGTACTGGAAACCCTGGCTGATCCTGAACATCACGACCATGAAGATATGCGAACCAGAACACTTCAACAAAGATGAAGTCAAATTCGACAACCCGTATAAACGATGGAAGGGCGCTTATCTGGATTCCTGATTGACACAAAAAACTAAGGACTTTTAATAAGAACTCATTATCCCATGCCGCCACCAGCCGTTTACTTTTGATGCCCATATTTTACGTTCTTTGCATAAATAAAATTACTTAACTACATTTACACAAAACATGTAAATGAACCCATTTCTATTAAAAGGGTATATAAGTCCGCAGTACTTCTGTGACAGGGAAAAGGAGAGTGATAAAATCATCAACTCTATCAGGAACCAGCAGGATATTACCCTTTTTGCCATCAGAAGAACAGGTAAATCTGCATTGATATTCCATATCTTCAATCATCTGAAAGAGAGTTACGATTGTCTCTATGTTGATCTATGGGGTACGACTTCTCTATCTGGATTTATTAATGAGGCCGCCAATGCCGTTATTCAAAGCACAATTTTTTCCAAAAGAAGTTTTAGTAAAAAACTAACAGATTTTATCAGGGCAATTGGTGCCTCCTTAAGTATTGGCAATGACGGGAAGCCCTCTGTCGATATCATCTATCATGACCGTAACCAGGTGTTTAACAGGCTGGAGGAGATATTTCAGTTCCTGGAGGGGAATTCATCACAAGTTATCATTGCTTTTGATGAATTCCAGAAGATAAAGAAATATACAGACAGCATGCCCCTGGAGGCAAAACTCAGAAGCCTGGTTCAAAAATATCATAACATCAGGTTCATTTTCAGCGGAAGTGAACAACATCTGATTTCTGACATTTTTTCATCCATTGACAGACCGTTTTACCAATCTACCCGGATAATTGAATTGAAGAAGATCGACACCAGTCATTACCATCAGTTCATAATGAAGCATTTCCACGCAGGAAACAAGGCTATTTCAGACACACTGGTTTCTCATGTTCTGACTTTATGCCATGGTCATACCTATTATATTCAGGCGATATGCAATCTTATCTATTCACAGGAAAAGATACCTGACACCATTGACGAGTTTGAAGAGATCTATCTCGACTTCATCGCAGAGAAGCAGGTATTCTATGCCGAGTTGCCTCACCGCCTCACCAGGCACCAGTTCAGCACGACCAAAGCCATTGCAAGCTTTGGAAAGGTTGAAGGTGTAACCACCAGAGAGTTTATGGCCAAAGCCGAGATCGGCAGTCCGGGCACTATGCAAGCTGTAATAAAGGCCTTAAAGGAGAAACAGGTCATTATTAAAGAAGGAGTTGCTTACCGGTTATACGATGTATTCCTTGAACATTACCTCAGATATTTTGGATGAACATCTGCCAAAGAAATTTAACCAAAGTGATTATACTGCATCAATGGAACGCAAGTGGTATGCCATATACACAAAACCGAGGTGGGAGAAGAAGTTGGCCGAAAGGCTTGAGGAAAAACGGATCGAACACTACCTCCCCCTTGTAAAAACCCTGAAACTCTGGAGCGACCGTAAAAAATGGGTCCAGGAGCCGCTCTTCAGGTCCTACCTATTTGTTCATGTCAGTGATCAAGAACGTATTCCGGCCATTCAAACTCCGGGTGCAGTAAAATACATCACCTTCGAGCGCAAGGCCGTATCCATTCCACCGATACAAATAGAAGCCATCAAAACCTTCCTTGAATCAGGGGACGAATTAATCACAGACATTCCTGACATGAGTATCGGAGATCGTGTTCGGGTTACACGTGGATCCCTTAAAGGCTTAGAGGGCACCCTCGTGGAATTCCATCAAAAACACCGGGTCCGCATTATGATCGATGTAATCCAACAATCTCTGTATATCAAGGTCCCTGTTAGCCAATTGCAAGTCCTTAAATAGTTAAACCTGAAAAAACCATTGGTTTTCCCGGCTCCAGTTTTTAATATTCATGTAGTTGACCAAGGTTCCAAGCAAATTTCGGCATAAATTAATGGTTTGAGCCTTGATTCTCCGCAACATCTTCATCATATTGAATCCTGCTGCAGCCAGGATTGTATTAATTGCATCCCATTGAGTACCACTGAGGTAATTTCTTGTCATTCTATGGTCATGTTTTACATGTCCGATGACAGGTTCAATCCCCGCTCTGGCTCTGAAGTACTTGCGTGCCTTCTGTTTCTCGTAAACTGAAGCCTTTGCTGGAAGTTTTCCTGGTATGCGGATTTCGACTCCCAGCACCTTCTTCTTCACTCTGTACCCCCGGTCAGCAATGGCTGTTTTCGGAAACCTTCCTGTAAGTCTCTCTACCTGATGTAACTGTGGATCCAGGGTGTTGGCATCGTAGGGATTATCACTAAAAGATAAGGCACTAACTATAATCCCGGATTTCATGGTTTTTGCCAGAGATACCTTGTTGCCAAACTCGTATTTTTTGGCCTCTTTGCCTTTGGCGATACATCTAACCTCAGGTTCATGCAGACTGTAAATCTTATTCGTGCCTTTCTGAGTATGTTTCAGGATCTGGTAGAAAAGCAGCAGATCTTGTTCATATCGCCCTAACTGCTCAGCAATCAGTTTTCTCTCCAGATCTCTGACAACACGACCAGCGATGACCTTAATCTTCCTGGCTGCTGCATTGGCCTTCTTGCGCCTCTTGGGATGCTCACGAAAACGTTGATCGATCATCAGCTGCTTCAATGTGCGCTTGTAACTCTGACGCAATACAACACCTTCCTGTTTTGCAATATCCCTGCATTTCTCAACGATCCTCTTTTGAAGCTTGGGATCAGTGGGATAGGTAATGTTCTTCTCCTGT
>DRHS01000187.1 GCA_011053095.1 Bacteroides sp. | reverse complement strand
TGGCTTTTCTCCGTCCCAGGACAGGGGAGGTATTTGGTAGATGCACCCCCAACCACAATACTCAAACGTTGGTCAGGATTTTCAAAGAGCACGTTTGCACCTTACCTTCCGATGCCTCACTTCATTACATCATGGACAACTTAAACACTCATTTTCATAACGACTTCTGTAAGACCGTTGCAGATCTGAGCAACGTAACCTACGTTCAACTGAAGACTGGTGAAGAACGTCGCCAGTGGCTGCAGTCGGATAACAAACGTATTGTCATACACTTCGTTCCCTTCCATGGTTCATGGCTGAACATGATTGAGATATGGTTTGGTATCCTCTCCAAACGATTTTTAAAACATCAGGCATTTCCATCAGAACTCTTCTTAGCAGAAACGATACTAAAATCAATCGACATCTGGAATGATGTATTCGCCCATCCTTTTACCTGGAAATATACCGGTAAAGGACTGCACGAAAAGGTCATCAGTCGCTTCAACACGCAGCTTCTTATCGAAAACAAACAGATGGGCATTCAGTTCCTCACGAAACAATTTCTTCTCATGTTCAACATCGCTCACATATACCCAGGTAAAGTTCAAACAAGGGAATGGAAACAGCTATGTGACTTGCTTGTCGAAAAACGTGACTACCTCAACAGCATAATCGATGTTTGTGAAAAAGAAAGGCTTAAAATCAAAGCGCTCCAGGCATTTGATCAGCTAAACGCAATCCTAATATAGTATTTCAACCCGGCAAGCTCGAGGGTGCACATGGAAATGACAAATTGCCAAAATAAAGAACGGAATTTATGATACAGTGCACTAGTGGGGTTAAAATAGCTCCCGATTTTTTATGATTTTAGGCTTGAATTAGAACTGCAATATAATGTTATTATTACTTTTTGCTTGACAAACCTTGTATTTGTGTTACGATTATGATGTGTTAAATGGAATGTGATTCCATAAATACGCTCATGCAAATCGGAATTTATCGGGATGCCTGTAAAAACCCGAAAATTACCAGGAGATCCTACTTCTTAATAGGATGAGAATTGAGAGGCTTATTGAATTTTCCAGAATAAAATCGAGATTAATTGGCCGGAGTGAAGCGAGAATTTATATTGATATTCGACATTCTCTTCAGCATAGTGATCCTGTCTAATAAAATTGGAAACCTTGGTCAGTTTTATAAGAGGTGCATGAAGAGAAGGAGAGGCTTTTGAGACAATATATTATACGACGTTTGCTGCAGGTTTTGCCGATTGTTTTTCTTGTAGCGACAACTGTGTTTTTCCTTTTTAAATTAATCCCAGGGGATCCGGCGACTGTATTTGCCGGCGAACAGGCGTCACCGGCAACGATTGCAAAAGTACGTGAAAGTCTGGGACTAGACCAGCCGGTAATGGTGCAGTACTGGCGGTATTTGCAGCGTATTGTAAAAGGCGATCTGGGCAAATCATTTATAAATGGAATGGATGTCATAGACCTGGTCAAAGCTCGTTTTCCCAATACAATCAGGTTGGCACTCATTTCCACGGCAGTGACTGCTTTTTTTGGTATATCATTTGGGATGATCTCCGCTCTTAAACGCGAAACTATTGTGGATTATGTGTTAACAGTGGCAGCTCTTTTGGGAATTTCGATCCCCATATTTTGGCTGGGATTAATGTTGATCTATATCTTTAGTGTCGAATTAAGTATCTTGCCAATTGCCGGTGCGGCCAGCTGGAAGAATTACATTATGCCGGTTATAACCTTAAGTATGGTGTCGGTGGCCTCTATATTACGTATTACGCGATCATCAATCCTGGAAGTAATGAATGAGGATTTTGTAATGTTAGCCCGTGCCAAAGGTTTGAAAGAGTTCCAGGTTGTTTTACGTCATGTTCTGCCCAATGCTCTAATCCCTGTAGTGACTGTATTAGGTCTTCAGTTTGGTTATATGCTGGGAGGTTCGATCATCACAGAAACTATTTTTAGTTGGCCTGGGATGGGGCGTATGCTGGTAGTGGCGGTTAATCAGCGGGATGTAATGATTGTTCAGGGCGTACTGATCGTGTTTGCATCCAGTTTTGTGCTGGTTAATTTGATTGTTGATTTTGTTTATGCATTAATTGATCCAAAAATATCTTACAGCTAGGTGATTAACTATGTCAATGAAAAGACTTAAAAAAGCTCCTGGAGTCATTATAGAGATCATTCATTTTGCCAGAAATTTCCCATTAGCGACAATTGGGGGGATAATAGTCCTTGTGTTCGTATTAGTTGCTGTTTTGGCTCCCCAGGTGGCTCCCCAGGATCCGGATAAGATGAATCTGGAGAATGCACTGGAAGCCCCGGGAACTGAGTTTCTCCTGGGTACCGATTACAGTGGGAGGGATATGCTGTCCAGGCTTATTTTTGGAGCACGTATTTCCCTGTTCATTTCACTTACATCAGTTTTAATCGGAGTTGGAGTAGGTGTTGTGCTTGGAGTTATTGCGGCATGGTTTACGCGACTCCAAACCCTGGTCATGCGCTTGATGGATATTATGCTCAGTTTCCCAAGTATCATTGTCGCCTTAACGATTATAGCCATTCTTGGGTCGGGTATTCAGAATTTGATTATTGCTATTGCTATTTATAACATTCCCGTTTTTGCGCGAATTGCCTTCGGGCAAACACTATCTATAAAAAACTTCACTTATATCGAAGCTGTAATTACATTAGGTGCGAAGGATGCACGTATTCTACTGCGCCATATCCTTCCCAATATCATTGCTCCGGTGATCGTGCAGTTCACTCTTGTAATTCCCCGTGCAATAATGCTTACTGCAGGATTGAGTTTTTTAGGACTGGGAGTCATGCCGCCGACAGCTGAATGGGGAAATATGCTGCAGAACAGCCTGCGGTGGGCTTATCAGGGCCCCCACCTGGTAATTTTTCCCGGCCTTGCATTGCTGCTGGTAGTATTTGGTTTTAATACATTTGGCGATGGATTGCGTGTTTCCCTTGATCCGCGTATGCGTAATCGGTGAGATACTGAATAGATAAGTGCACTGAACGGTTCTTGTTTTAACAAAAAGGAGGTAGCAATGTAAAAATAAAATGAAATTACCCGGCTCATGTATAAGGACAACCAGCATTTCAATGGAAGAATCATTAAGGATCTGGCTTTTGTCCGTAAGTATTTGGAGATGCAGGCGGCGACATTCGATGCCGCACCGAAGTAGATAAGTCCAGTTGGACTTACAATAGAATTTCAAAAGGAGAATTTTATGAGACGTTTCATAATCCTGTTTCTAGTGTTTTTTATGGTTTTGTCAGTAGCCACTGTTTTTGCTGGCGGAGCAAAAGAAAAAACTGCAGATGTTGTTGAAGGTAAACCTTTTGCAGCCGATCAATCCCTGGTTTCCGGTAAGGTTGTAATGGCAGAGAGTGGTAAACCGGCGAGAGGCGGCACCCTGCAGATTGCACTCAATGCAATCACCCATCTGGACCCTGTGAGTGTTGCCAATGATACTGAGCCTTATATCTTTATTTACGAAACACTTTTTGAGCTTGATAGTGAATGGAAATCCACTCCACTACTGGTTGAAAGTTTTAATGTATCCGCTGATGGACTGGTGCATACCTGGAAACTGCGCAAAGGTGTAAAATTCCACGATGGTTCAGACTTTAATGCTGAAGTTGTTGAATGGAATATTGAACGTAAGATAGAACAGATTACCCCTTACGCTACATCCATTCCATGGGCAGCTGATCCTATCAAAGTGATAGACGAGTACACGGTTACCGCAAATTTAAAAGAGCCTTCTTTTGTTATGTACAACTATCTGACAGTTTCATCTTATATGATGTACAGCAAGAAATTTGTTGAAAGTGTTACTGCAGATGATCTGAAGAACAAGGGTGTAGGTACTGGTCCTTTTATGATCAAAGAATACCTGCCTGATGATCACCTTCTTCTGGAACGCAATCCGAATTACTGGCAGGATGGACTGCCGTTCTTCGATGCTATCAATGTACAGATTGTTCCGGATCCAAATACCCGGGTGCTAATGCTGGAATCGGGTCAAATAGATTTTGTGAAGGACCTCTCCATCCAGGATATAAACCGTCTGAAAAGTAAACCAGAGGTCCTTGTCAGACAAGCCCCGAGTACACGTAGCTACAATATACCGCCTCATGGTTTGCGCCCGCCCTTTGATAATGTCAAAGTACGTAAAGCCCTCAATTATGCTGTCAACAAAGAATTGATGAATCAGACAATATTTGAAGGTAAATATATTATTTCGCGCGGAATTTCTACATCTTTGGTAACGGGCTTCCAGGAAAACGAACCTTATACCTACAATCCAGGAAAAGCAAAACAACTGTTGGAAGAAGCAGGCCTTGTGGACAGTAATGGTGATGGTTATCGCGAGTGGAAAGGTAAGGAAAAGGAATTTATTATGTTCACCCGAGCTGGTCAGCGCCCTGGTGATATTGAAATTGCTGAGCAGTTCCAGGCTTTCATGGCTGAAGTCGGACTCAATGTCAAGATTGAGATTATAGATGCAGGGCAGTTCTTTACCGTCCTGAATCAGCCATTTGGCGAAGCTCCTTACTATGACATCACTAATCAGGCTCCATCCAATTTTATTGCAGATATGTCCTACCCTCTGGATACAATGTTTTCCAGCTGGTCATGGCCGGGCAACTTCTACAACTATGCTCATTATAAAAACGATAAAGTTGATAAGCTGATCCTGCAAGGGAATCGTGCCGGGTCGCTTGCTGAACGGAATAAATTTTATGCTGAAGCTCAGGATATCGTTTGGAATGAAGCCGCTTCCGTATTTTTGTTTGATGGTATCCTCACCCTGGGGACTTCCTCAAAGGTGAAGGGTGTCTTTAGCGATGGTGCTCACAATGTCTGGAATATCAAATATGGTTGGTTTGGTAATTAATTCAAATTGGTGCACTCGGGTGATGACAGTCTGATGCCTGCAATACCGGAAATCGGTGTGGCTAAAGTATGAAACCCCCCATTTTGTAGACGGAGATTAATCTTTTTAAGGATTAATCTCCGTCTTATATACTTCGACCTGCTACTATGCTCAATTACTGTTGTATCTTGAATCTCTGGTTGATATGTGTTGTTTCTTTTAAAAATGAGCATAGATATTAACATTATTTTCTTATTCTTTGAACATACCCAAAAACAATAGAGGATCAAAATTGAATCAAAAAGAGCCACTCTCCACTGCAAATACCGTAATGACTGTAACAGGACCTGTTTCAGTTGAACAGCTGGGTATCACCCTGGTACATGAACATATCATGGTTGACGGCCCGGTCTGGTTTAACGAACCGGATGATTCCGCTCGCCATCTTAGGGATGTACCAGTGGATAAATCGATTTATGAAGAGCTGCGTGTTAATCCCTACGTTAATAAGGATAATGTCTTTATGCTGGATGAGGGTATTGCAAGTGATGAACTGAAGATTTTTCAGGATCTGGGTGGAAAGACTGTTGTAGACGTGTCTTGCCGTGGGATTGGCCCTTTCCCGGAAAAACTTAAACGCGTGAGTGAGTCATGCGGGGTCAACATTATTATGGGCACCGGATATTATTATGAAACAAGTCATCCTCCGGAAGTTAAAGGAATGTCCATTAATCAACTTGTGGATCAAATGGTTGAAGATATTACTGTGGGAGTAAACGGTACTGATATCAAAGCTGGAATTATTGGAGAGTTAGGGATAAGTTGGGACTTTACCGATGATGAGATTAAATGCTTACGAGCTGCCGCACGGGCGTCTTTACAGACAAATGTTCCTTTAACTATTCACCAGCCCAGTTTTTACCGGATGGCAAACCGTGTTTTAGATATTGTATCGGAAGAGAGGGGTGAGCTTGAGCATACGATTATCGATCATATGTGTGCAAGCGGTAAAGATCTCGATTACCAATTGAGCGTTCTGGAAAGAGGAGTTTTCATCGAATATGATTTGATCGGTTCAGATCTGTACTATCCCAGTATAGGATCGGGTCAACCAAATGATGATGAAAATGCTTTTCATATTAAACGCTTGATTGATGAGGGTTTTATAAATCAATTACTGCTCTCCCATGATATTTTTATTAAGATTTGTCTAAAAGCTTATGGCGGTAGAGGTTATGGGCATATTCTGAAAAATTTTGTTCCTCTGCTAAAACAGGCGAGAGTGACAGACCAACAAATTCAAACCATGCTAGTTGATAATCCGAAAAGGCTATATACATATTCGGGTTAAGATGCAGTCTAGGGTAACACTTGAAAGTTAATAAATCTCATTACAAAGGACAGGATATGTTGCGTTCTTTTGCAAGGTGACGCGGTTCTTCTACAGTATTTGTATCAATAGGAATACCTATTTCTCGATTTTTCTGCTCAGTGATGAATTCTAGCTCACCGGGCAGGTAAAGTCTGGAATCAGGATCGATCGGTTCGGCGGCATAAAACATAGCCACAATCTGTTCGAGCCGTTCCTGGAGCTCATCATGGTGAATGAATATATCAGGATTGATTGCTATAATAAAATGTCCTACATCGTGATTGCTAATATCCTGAAATACTTTTGTACCGAACAGAGATCCGCTCATCACACCGCTTAGAAC
>DRHS01000186.1 GCA_011053095.1 Bacteroides sp. | reverse complement strand
TCAAAGGAGTTCAGAAAGTATGCGCATGATTTTGTTGACTGGATGGCAGATTACCTGGAAACAGTTGAAAATCTTCCGGTTAAGTCCCAGGTCAAACCTGGAGAGATATTTTCGCAAATCCCCGATCAGGCTCCTGAAACCGGCGAGTCTATGGATGGAATTTTCAAGGATTTCCAGGAGATCATCCTGCCCGGGATGACCCACTGGCAGAGTCCCAATTACTTTGCCTATTTCACTGCCAACTCGAGTTATCCCTCCGTCCTTGCCGAAATGCTGACCTCAACAATGGCCGCACAGTGCATGATGTGGGAAACGTCCCCGGCAGCAGCGGAGCTGGAAGAAAAGGTGATGAACTGGCTCAGGGATATGTGCGGTTTGCCCGGTGACTTCGAAGGGGTGATACAGGATACCGCATCCACAGCTACCCTTGTGGCATTTCTTACTGCAAGAGAGAGAGTAACGGAATACCGCATCAATGAGGAAGGCTTTTCCGGGGATCAGAAATTCAGGATCTATTGCAGCACCGAGGCACACTCATCAATCGAGAAGGCAGTTAAAATGGCCGGGTTCGGCCGGAAAAACCTTGTGAAAATAGAGGTGGATGAAGCGCTGGCCATCAGCCCGGAAAAATTGGAGGAGGCAATTGAGAAGGACCTGCAGGAAGGCCTTGTTCCGCTATGTGTAGTCGCAGCCCTTGGCACAACAGGTACAGTGGCTATCGATCCGCTTGAACCCCTGGCTTATATCTGCAACAAGCATGGAATCTGGCTGCATGTGGATGCCGCATACGCGGGGACTGCTATGGTATTGCCCGAACAAAGATGGATGATCAGGGGAATAGAGGGAGTGGACAGTTTCGTTTTCAATCCCCATAAATGGATGTTTACAAATTTTGACTGTTCTGCATATTATGTTAAGGATACCGAGGCATTGATCCGGACCTTTGAGATTCTGCCGGAATATCTGAAGACAGGTACCCGGGGACAGGTAAATGATTACCGGGACTGGGGTGTGCAGCTTGGCCGCCGTTTCAGGGCACTGAAACTCTGGTTTGTTATACGGGATTACGGGGTGGAAGGGATACGGCAGAAGATACGGGATCACCTGGCCTGGGCAGGAGAGCTTGCGGAAGAAATTAAGGGGACTGCGGATTTTGAGCTGCTTGAACCCCAGCACATGGGACTGGTATGTTTCAGATACAATCCCCCTGGTATGGAAGATCCGGAAAAACTCAATACCCTGAACCAGGAACTGATGCAAAATCTCAATGAAAGCGGAAAGATCTTTTTGACTCATACCAAGGTCAGGGGACTCGTAATCCTGAGGATGGTTGTGGGCCAGACACATGTGACAAGGGCTCATGTCATGAGGGCATGGGACCTGATCCGGGATACTGCACAGGGGCTTTAGATTTAAGAGCATTTTTGAATACTAAAATTAGCCACAATGAATATGAAAGAACGATGGACACTGAAAGGCAGGAAAGGACTGGTAACCGGTGGTACCAAAGGCATGGGAAGGGCCATAACAGAATCACTTGCCTCTTGGGGTGCCGAGGTCATATTTATTGCAAGGACTGAAGAAGATGTAAAGAGAACAGAATCTGAGTTCAGGGATCAGGGTCTGAAGGTTCATGGAATACGGGCCGATGTGAGTCGACAGGATGACAGGGATATGCTTATCGGGAAGACGGAAGAACTATTCCCCCGGCTGGATATTCTGGTTAATAACGTGGGGACCAATATCCGGAACAAAATTGAGGACTATAGCGATGAACAGATACATCATCTACTGGATACCAATTTTATATCCGCTTTTGACCTTACTCGCCGCTGCCTCTTCCTGCTAAAGGAATCTACAGGCGGATCCGTGGTTTTCAATTCATCTGTAGCGGGACTGAACCATATCAGGACTGGTAGCGTGTACGGGGCTACAAAGGCAGCACTTATACAACTGGCAAAAAACCTGGCTGGTGAATGGGCTGAGCATGGGATAAGGGTGAATGCCGTTGCCCCATGGTACATAAAAACCCCTCTCGTGGAGAAAGTCCTGGCCGACAAGGAGTTTTTGGATGAGGTAATATCACGTACACCGATGAAGAGGGTGGGGGAACCGCATGAAGTGGCCGACCTGGTGAGCTTCCTGTGCATGCCGGCTGCTTCGTTTATTACAGGACAGTGGGTGGCTGTTGACGGGGGAATGACTGTAAATATGTTTTAAAAATGGATTATTCAAAAATAAAACTGCTGAGCTTCGATTGCTACGGCACACTTATCGACTGGCAGAAGAGTGTACAGGACATCCTGGAACCATTTTTCAATCAGTCCGGGGTAACATTCAGCAGGGAAGAAATATTTGAGGCATTCCTGGGGGCTGACAGAAAAATGGAAGCAGATAAATACTTGCCTTACAGAGAAATACTTTCCGAGATCGTACTTATGATTGCTGACGATTTCAGAATATCAATAGATCCGTCTACAAGATACATCCTCTCGGATCGTTTCGTGGAATGGATGCCATTCGCAGATACGGTGGAAAACCTGAAATTACTCAAGCAGAATTATAAACTTGCTATTATATCAAATGTGGATGATGAGCTCTTTTCCATAACAAACAGTCTCCCGGACATTGAGTTTGATCACATTGTGACGGCAGAGCAACTGGAATCCTACAAACCGGACTGGAATAATTTTGTAAAAGCAGGGGAACGGTTCAGACTGGAGCCTGCAGAGCGGCTGCATGTTGCCCAGAGCATATATCATGATATTGTGCCGGCAAATAAACTGGACTGGAATACTGCATGGGTAAATCGTTACAATGAGTCTGAACGGACTGATCCGAGGGAGTTCCCAGACCTTGAAGTGCCTGATCTAGCCAGCCTGGTGAAGATACTAAGGATGGAATCAGGATTATCTTAAGACCGGTATAAAGAATTGTTAAACATTCTATAAAATACGGAAAATTAATTTTATGTTTATAAGAGAATGCGATCTTTAAGCCTGTAATGATACGAACCTCCCTTATTCCGATCTTTTTGCTTATTGCCTGCGGCAGTTTTGCCCAGAGTGGAAGAATTCCCGCATCAATTGAAACTGATACATCCGGTGCCGCACATCCCTGGAACCACCTGAAAGTAAATAATTCACCTGAAAATTTTCAGTTTGCCATTGTAACGGATCGTACCGGGGGACATCGCCCGGGTGTCTTTGAGGATGCCATCCGTAAATTAAACCTTATGCAGCCTGAATTCGTTGTAAGTGTGGGTGACCTTATTGAAGGCTATAGCCGGGATGAGGATAAACTCAACAGGGAATGGGATGAGTTTAGCGGATTCATTGACAAGCTTGAGATGCCTTTCTTTTACCTGCCCGGCAACCACGATTATACCAATGAAGTCATGGCTGAAATTTGGGAGAAGAGGTTTGGTGCCTCCTACTATCATTTCGTTTACCAGGATGTACTGTTTCTGTGCCTCAATTCAGAAGAGGCAATGAAAGGCTCAAATCTTGGCGGCATTGAAAAACCACAATACCAGTACATTAAGGAAGCTCTCGCGCAACATCCGGATGTCAGATGGACCCTTGTCTTCATGCACCAACCCCTCTGGCTCTTTGATAACAGCAAATACTGGAATGATGTGGAATTGTTACTTCATGAAAGGAAACATACTGTTTTTGTCGGGCACCATCATCACTATGTAAAATACGAGAGGAACAATAGTAATTATTTCATGCTGGCAACAACGGGTGGAATCAGCAAGCTCAGGGGACCGAATTTTGGGGAGTTTGACCATATGGTCTGGGTTACTATGACCGATAATGGTCCGGTGATAGCCAACCTTTTGTTGCAGGGGGTATGGGACGAGAATGTTGTAACTGAAGAGCTGACGGATTTGATCGGTGCAGACCGGATACAGATTGAACCCATTTTTACGAAGAATGAATTTGAGGAGGGTGAATTCAAAGTTAAGATCACCAACGATGCAAATTATCCAATGTGGACAGTAATCAGGTTTGGAGAAAGCAAACACCTGCGCCCCGAGATTGTTCAATTCCAGAAATCTATCCCCCCAAATTCTGTTGAGATCCTTGATATCCCTGTGAGTTTAATCCGGAAAACTAAGCTGAAAAGTATAGAGCCAATTCCTCTGTATGCATGGTATGTATATAAGTATGAAGACGAAAGGGATATCCAACTTGACCAGAAGCTTATTCTGGCTCCGGTTGAGAAAAATATTTTAAAAGAGGCGGAGAAAGAGATACGGGTGGATGGAGACCTGGGGGACTGGAACGGAATGCCTTACCGGGGTGGATTTGAGTCTGTTGTAACAATGGGGAAGAAAGAGTACCAGGGCGATTATGATTCTCACTATGATTTTAATATTTCATATGATAATAATAATTTGTATTTCTGTATGGCTGTATGGGATGATAAGATTGAACTGGACCGGAAGAATTCAATATGGGAGCAGGATGCAGTCCTGATTAATCTGGATCCCAGAGACGTTTTGGTGAGTGCAAATGACCGGACGGATAACAAAGGTGTCAATAAATATTTTCACCTCTATTTTGCTCCTTCAATGTCTAAAAACAAGGAACCACAAATCGATCAAAAGGAATTATTGCCGGAAGGCACGCGGCTTGTTACACGAAAAACTGTAGAGGGATTTAATGTCGAACTTTCCATACCCATGGAATATATACATACTCTCGGAGGTGAAGAATGGGAGACAGTCCGTCTTAACGTAGCCTACTTTGACCGTGACAATAAAGCCATGCGTTCTGTTATCTGGTGGAAGCCCAACTGGTCTTCCAAAGAAAACCTAACAGGATCCGGGATGTTTTTCAAGACTTCTACGGATTAAGTTTCATCAATCCTTGTCGCTTTCTGCCCGAACTAATTAATTATTGTTAATTTTGAATGATTATAAATAACTCGAGATTAATTTTTCTTGGATAATGGAACTCGTATTTCTGGATAAAAAGACCGTCGGGGAAGTGGGAAATTTCAATCTTCTGCATAAACTGGGCAATGTAACAGTTTATGACCATACCAACCAAGAGGAAATAATTGAAAGGTCGGAAGGAAAAGAAGTTGTGATTACCAATAAGGTAGTTATTAACAGGGAGATCATGGATGCCCTTCCCGATCTAAAACTGATCTGCGTGTCGGCAACCGGTACCAATAATGTGGATCTGGATTATGCCCGGGAAAAAGGAATACAGGTAAAAAATGTCAGCGGATACTCGACTGAAAGCGTCGCACAGTCTGCATTTGCCATGCTGCTCCATCTTCTCAACCGGATTTCCTATTACGATGCATATGTTAAATCAGGTGCTTATGCAAAGGGCAAAATCTTCACACACCATGGTCCGGCATTCTGGGAGATGAACGGAAAACGAATGGGTATCGTGGGACTGGGAAATATTGGCCGAAGGGTGGCAAAGATAGCTGAGGGATTCGGTATGGAGGTTGTTTTTTATTCTACCAGCGGCAGGAACAATAATATAAACTATAAGCGATTTGACCTTGAGACCCTGCTCTCAACTTCCGATGTGGTATCTATTCATGCACCACTATCCGAGTCTACGCGGAATCTGATTTCTTATAAGAAATTCAAGCTTATGCGTCCCTGTGCCATAGTGCTAAATACAGGCAGAGGCGGGATCATTAATGAGGCTGATCTTGCAAGGGCACTGAATGAGAATCTTATCGCTGCTGCAGGGATAGATGTCCTCGAAGATGAACCGATCAGGCCGGATAATCCCCTTTTAAAGGTGGTTGACAAAGAAAGAATTCTTATTACACCCCATATGGCATGGGCAAGTATTGAATCCAGGTCCAGGCTGATTGAGGGTGTTGCGAGAAATATAGAACAATTCAACCAGGACCGGGTAAAAAGCTGATATCCGTACTGTAGCTTATCCTGCCATAACAGCGGCACCTGCTTTTTCGAGCAGAGCTTTGGTAGCCATAATTCCGTCAGGTTCACTTAACTTATTTCCTTCATACTCTATATCGATGTATCCGCGGTAACCGGAATCTTTAACAATCTTGAGCATTTTGTAGTAGTCGGTACGGACCTCATTGCCTTCATCGTCAAATTCGTGTGATTTGGCACTGACTCCTTTTGCCCATGGCATTAACTCTTCCATACCGAGATAGCGGTCGTATTCCTCATCGTCCGAAATGCGGAAATTTCCGAAATCGGGAAGGGTTCCACAGAGGGGATGATCGACCATTTCCATCACACCGCTGAGCCATTTCCCGTTGGATGAGAGTCCCCCGTGGTTCTCAACAATCACATTAATGCCGTGTCCGTCAGCAAATTCGCAAAGGCTGTGGAGTCCCTCGGAAGAGAGCTTCATCTGTTCTTCCCAGCTGCCTTCACTGCGAGCATTAACACGAATGGAATGGCAGTCCAGGAATTTTGCAGCCTCGATCCATTTATAATGGTTGGTAACAGCCTGTTTCCGCATTTCTTCGTCAGGGTCACCCAGGTTGCCTTCTGAATCTACCATAATCAGGAGACTTTTAACCCCTTCTCCTTCACAACGGTTTTTCAACTCAGCAAGGTAGGACTGATCCTCTGCTTTCTCGAAATAGAAGGTATTGACATACTCTACGGCATCAATTCCAAACTGGTTCCTAGCCATAACCGGAAAGTCGAGCGGGTCCTTTCCATCAGTATAACCATTGCTGGTCCATCGTTTCAGAGTATTGTTCAGCGACCACTGTGCAAGTGATATTGAAAAGAACAAAGGTTCAGGACTGTTACAGGAGCTGAGGACACCCGGAAAAACACTTGATGCTGCAAGTCCGGTTCCGATTCCTGCCATATTGCGAATAAATTTTCTTCTGCTTTTTTCCATGATTTTTTGGTTTGACAGTTCATCCTTGTTCCTGGGATGACTAAAGTTCTCTTAATTTAATATTGCGGAACCATGTGGCATGTCCATGGTCCTGAAGGCAGATAAGACCTTCCTTGTATACTTTTGCAAAATCCGGGTTGAAATCAGGGAATTTACTGTTGGCGATTATTTCATTCCACTCATCTGTCCACAGATGAAACTCCATGGTATTCTCACCATTCATTTTAAAGACAACCGTACCTTCATAAACAATGATCTCTGAAGAATTCCATTCCATGGCTCCCTTTGCATTCTGGGGTACGGGAGGGATCAGGTCATACAGCGATCCTGCCCGCCTGTTACCGTCCACGCCCAGCGTGTTGTCAATATGGGTTGAAAAATTATCCAGTATCTGGTATTCCGGTGCTGTGTACCAGATCTTCTTTCCCTCAAGTTCCTGACCCAGGAAAAAGATCCCGGAATTTCCACCTTCCTCTATCATCCAATCAAGCTTTAGATGAAAATTCTTTACCATTTTATCATAGAGGACATCTCCACCGGCGCCGGCCTCACCTGTTCCGGAATGCAGGCATTTCAGAGTACCATCTTCTATGGTCCAACCTGAATCAGGGAATGCATCAAGGCCATAGCCTCTCCAGCCCTTGGTGGTCTCACCATCAAATAAAAGCATCCAGCCTTCATCAATCTCGGCCTGGGTCAGTTGATTTGGGCCAATTGTTTCGGTTGTAGTTTTCGCTCCGGTTTTGTCACTGGACTCTCCAGAAGATTTTGATTTGCAATTTAGAAGTACCATGCTGCTGACCACAACCATGGACAGGAACAAAAGAAGAGAACGAAAAATTTTCATTGGGGTATGTGTTTAATTTATCAGGTTTTGTAAAAATACATACTTCAGATCATTTTACAAGTAAGAATTCTTATAATTTTATTGCATGATATTTAATAATTTATTAAGCAATATTGATGCAGGCGAAGTACTTGATGTTGGTTGTGGATCAGGACAATTTACGGAGATACTGACAGAATCACTGAAATCATTCAGAACCATAACCGGAGTAGATGTAGATGAGGAATCTCTCGCGGAGGCCGGCACAAAATTCAGTGATGATAATTTCCGGTTTCTGAAAGCCGAATCACAGGAACTGCCATTCGAGGAAGAAAGCTTTGATATGGTTGCAATTTCAAAAGCCCTTCATCATATGGAAGACCCTGTCGCCAGCCTGGCAGAAATGAGGAGGGTTCTGAAGACAGGTGGATACTTCCTGATAAATGAGATGCACCGTGATCAGCTGACGGATGCCCATGAATCCCATATGCTCTATCACCACCTCCGGTCGGAAATAGATAATCTGTCCGGGATCAGCCATAACAAGACGTTTTACAGGAAGGATCTGATAATGCTGTCAGATAAACTTGGCCTGGCGGAGAGGACCATCCTTGAATTCAGTCCGGATAGCAGCAGGGCCATGGATACAGATAATATCGCAGAGTTCATCGCAAAAATGGATGGGTGGATACAGGCTCTCAAGGGACATCCCGAAAGCAGGCGTATTGAAGAGCGGGCAGAGGAACTTAAAGAACGGTTTCGGAAATTTGGGATTTCCAGGCCACCACAGCTTCTGATTATGGGCAGCAAATAAATGTGTTCCTTATCGTATTTATCAGGCGTGGGGGAAAAGAATGGGATACACTTGATACGGGATACACAAACTAATCATTCTTACATTTTTCTAATATCCAGATTATCAGCAGATTGATTGAAGTATTTATTTTTCAGTTCATTTAACTTATAAATAAGTTTGGTGAACTAAGAAATAAATTATACTTTTGAATCGTTATAATCAAAAAGCTGATCAGATGGTAACCCTGACAAAAGCAGAAGAAAGAATAATGCAGATCCTTTGGGATCTCGACAAAGGATTTATAAAGGATATCCAGGAACATTTTCTGGATCCCAAACCACCTTACAATACAATCTCGACAATTGTCAGGGTGCTTGTGAAAAAGGAACTTGTTTCCTATAAATCCTATGGAGGATCCTACCAGTATTTCCCGATGATAACCCGTGAGGATTATCGAAGTGAGCAAATGGGCAGGTTGATGAAAAATTACTTCGGTAACTCTCTTAAAGAAGTGGTAAGCTTTTTCTCTGAGACGAAAGATCTGGACGTAGATGAACTCGATGAGGCTTTGAGAATGCTTGAAGAATTGAAGAAAAAGAAGTAATAGAACCTCAAAAAATGACACGGTTTATTATATATCTGTTTGAAACGGGACTATGCCTATCGCTCTTGTATCTGGCGTATTGGCTGTTTTTGCGTAGGGAAACCTATTTCAATTTTAACCGTGTTTATCTTGTGGGAAGCATACTACTGGCATTAAGCGTACCACTTCTCCATCTGAATTTTATTATCCCCATGGGCAGTTCACTGCAGGATCCTGCCGAGGGAATCGTAAAATTCCGTGATTATTATGAGGAGATGATACTATTGAGTGATGCTGATTTTGGAGCCGAGCCGGGTATTAGTCCGGGCTTGTCAACCGGAGGAACATATCCGCCGGACAGGGAGTCTGAGACTATACAGGTCTCAAATGCCGGGTCGCGTGGACATGTTTCGCCCGCCAGGATCTTATTAATCATCTATATAGGTGGAGTGATGTACTTCTTTATCAGGTTCATGTACCTGGTGATCCGGCTTTACCTGCTGGCCTTAAGAAACGGGGTTACCCGGCAGGAAGGGTTCAGGATGGTCGAGATAAAGGAGGATATTTCTCCTTTCTCTTTCTTTCGCTTTTTGTTTATAAACAATCAATCTTTTAATGAATCCGAATTGAATAATGTGCTTGAGCATGAGAAAGCCCATATCAGGCAAAAGCACTCGATGGATCATCTATTTGCGCATGGACTTGCCGTTTTTCAGTGGTTCAATCCGTTTGCATGGCAGATGAGAAATGCCCTGAAAACTACTCATGAGTACATTGCAGACCGGCAGGTTATAGACGGGGGAATTGAAATGTTCGATTACCAGTCTCTCTTGCTTAAACAGGTAATAGGTTACCATTCTGTTGAGCTTGTAAATAATTTTAATTTGAAACCAATCAAAAAACGAATAGCCATGATGAGTAAAAAACGATCTGGAATGCCGGCAAGAATGAAAGCAATGCTGGTAATACCCTTTGCAATAGCGATATTTCTACTGTTTGCAGATTTCACTTTAAAAGGTCCGGGCAACCGGATGTTTGATGTACGATCTGAACTTACCGAAAAGTCCATACAATCAAAATTTGGAGGATTGTGGATAAAGCAATCCAAAGATGATTTCAGTGATCTGCTGTTATTCAGAGATGATAAATTTTCATTCTCTGAAGGGGCGGAAATCAGGGAGTATTTTTGGAGGATGGAGAACTCAGAATTAATCCTTTCACAGCGAAGGGAATCCGGAGGAACCAGTCTTAAAGTTGACAATAGTGGGGATGAACTTATGATTTGGTGGAATGACAGCCATAGCAGTAAATATAAAAAATCCGGAGTTGATAATACGATGGACCTTTTCCTTAACAAGCAGGATGTCAGGGTAGAACTGCCATGGATATCCCAGTTCAGGCTGATGGAAAAACAGTCACTGGTCTTTAAGATCTGCCTGGGGTATACTGCAAGTGGCAGTCCCGCACTTACATTTAATGGCAAATTGGCTGTCCTGGAAGGTATTCCCAGCCTGGTTGAGCAGGAAAGAAACAAGCATAGTAAGATTGAAGTAAAGACTTTGACTGCCATGTTTTTTATTGATAAGCAGATGCCAATGGAAGAAGTGGTCAAGGTCCGGGAAGTATTGAGAGAGATCAATTCCCTCAAAGTAGCAGACGCGGGATATCCGGAAGGAGACCTGTCTGTATCACCTCTGCAATATCATACTGTGGGACTTCCCAGATTACTACCTCCAAAGGATGCAAAATTACTTGACAAGTCTGAGGTTGAAAAGAAAGGCATAAAGCTGTTTGTAATTGACCTCTCGGCAAAAAACACCTCTCCTAAGGATATGGATAAAAAACTGGAACAATTCATACGGGATAATGAAAAGGGGAAATATGTATTCTCTCTGGAATATGGTAAAGATATACCCTATGGGCAATACATTGAATCTGTTAATATAGTATGGAATGTGGTTTACCGTTTTCGCAAAGAAATGGCCTTGAAACGGTTCGAGGTCCCTTATGCCCAGTTGGGGAATGAACTCCAGAAGGAAATAAAAAAGATATATCCTATGGTGCTTTCTGAAGCCTGGTCCGGCAATTAGTACAGTATTTGAATTTCATTGAAACGGGGTGTGGAAGCACCCCGTTTTTTATATATGTTTGTAATTACCCGTCATCATATTAAAATATCAAAAATTCATGAAAAATCTAAACCTTTTCTTTGCATTTATTCTTGTTTCAGGATCTGTTTTTAGCCAGGAATGGGTTCCTGTACTTACTGAGCAATGGGAACCAGTACCAAAAATTATTACCCCGGGGAACGGTTCGGCTCCGCCTTCCGATGCCATAGTACTTTTTGACGGGAGCAGCATGGATCAATGGGAAAATCCGGATGGAGGACCCGCAGGATGGGAGGTAAAGGATGGTATAATTACAGTGGTAAAAGGCAATGGCGAGATTCAGACCAAAAAGGGCTTTGGAGATGTGCAGCTGCATATTGAATGGAGAACCCCGGCTGAGGTTGTCGGCGAGGGACAGGGCAGGGGAAACAGCGGTGTTTTTCTCCAGCAACGCTACGAAGTGCAGGTACTTGATAATTATGAAAATATCACCTATCCAAATGGACAGGCCGGTTCTGTTTATAAGCAGCACATTCCGCTTGTGAATGCCTGCCTGCCTCCCGGGGAGTGGCAGACATATGATATTATTTATACTGCACCCAGGTTTAATGAAAATGGCACCCTGTTTTCCCCGGCAAAACTGACTGTACTTCATAATGGAGTACTGATCCAGAATCATATTTCTATAAAGGGGCCTTCGGAATATATAGGACAACCACCCTATGAGGCTCACGATATAAAACAATCTCTTATGTTGCAGGAACACTCCAATCCAGTCAGCTACCGGAATATTTGGCTGCGTGAGCTTTAAAGTTCCTCAATTAACATATTGAAAAAAGTGGGCACGCATTTTGATGCCACCCCATTGGGTGAATTCTGAAGGAAAGCAAGTCCCGTCCTTAGCTCCGGACAAAATGCTATTTCAGCACGGTATCCCCTCACATAGCCACCGTGGTAAATGATCCGGTAACCCTTGTAATCAAAGATCCTCCATCCAAAGCTGTAATAGCGGCCGTCAATCGCGTCCCAGTGCCTTGTGTATGCCCTTCTTAGGGGAGTGTTTATCTCAGGACTGGTAATGAGATGCAGTATCTCCGGGTCTATTATATCGGGGGAATTACCGAGCAATGCCTTGAGCCACTTTCCCATGTCCTCAATGCTGGCATTTATCCCTGCGGCTGGCAGGAGATTATAATAACCCGTATGAAGGGGTAGGGGATAGAATTCACCATTTCTTCTTGAATGGGGAAACGACACATTGGAATTCCATACCAGATTCCGGAAACCTGTTGAGGCATTTTCCATTTGCAGAGGACCGAAGATATTCTCATCCATTAGATCAGAATACGTCTGTCCCGTAGCCAGCCTTGCGATAGTATCTGTAAGGCTGAACAATACATTCTGGTAGCCATATACTTCACCCGGAGGAGCAGCAATGTCAACTTCCACGAGGCGGGGGAGGATCTCATCAATATCCTGTCCGGCCTCGGCAAGATTATCATAGGCATGTGGTACCAATCCAGAGGTATGATTCAGCAAATGTCTCACAGAGAGATCATATGTATTTACTGAATCCTTGAGCCTGAAATCCCGGATATATTTAATCACCTTGTCGTTTAGATCCAGCCTATCCTCTTCCTGCAACTTGCACAGAAGAACCCCTGCAAATCCCTTTGAAACCGAGGCAAGCCGAAACACTGTTTGTTGGTTGACCGAATCCGAAGTACCGGCACGTCTTACACCATAGGTGAGGGTATACATGATATCCTCCCCGTGGAATATGGTAGCTGCAGCCCCAACGGTACCCATGCTGTCGAGGTTTCGCCTCAGGAATTCATCAAACCGGATTATGGATTTTTCTACTGATGTTGTATCATGTGGAATAGTTTGGTTCACAGGAGGGATTCCCTGCGAACGGCCTTTCGTGAAAATTATACTGAATGCAATTATTCCTCCGAGAAGAATCAATCCCGCTGTCCCTGCTCTCATATTCTAATCCATACTCATTTCATACGCCTGGGAAATGGCGACAATCTTCTTGTATTCTTCAGCTGTCAGATCATTAAAGAAATAGTTTACAGGGTCCACTTCTTTCCCATGTATATGAACCTCATAATGCAAATGTTGTCCCGATGCCAAACCAGTATCGCCTACTTTTCCGATTACATTACCTCTTAACACCCGTTGTCCTTTCCTTACATTAAATGAACTCAGATGGGCATAAAGGGTCTCAATACCAAAACCATGGTCAATCTCAACGACATTACCAAAGGTTTCGGAAAACCTGACATCTGAAACTCTGCCGTCGGCTGTAGCATAAACATCTTTCCCTATGTATGCAAAGAAATCAATGCCTTCATGAGGCCGCCAGATTTTAAGAATGGGATGCAACCGCATTCCAAATCCTGATCCTGTTAGAAGCAGGTCATCATTTGATACTGGCATTATAGCGGGCAAATGGTTGAGCTTTGTAGAATTTCTTAAGGCCTCTTTCATGACATACCTGTAGGAGCTTTCCTGGACTTTTAGATGGGAATCCAGTCGGTCTATCCTCTCGGCGGTTGTGATCACCCGATCTGGGTAGCCTGAAACATTAAGTCCGAGTTCCAGTTCATGTCCGCCCACACCTGCTTCGCGGAGTGACCAGGGAAGCGGATTTTTGCCAACAAGTGCCCTGTAAATACTGTCATCCAGTACTTTAATGGCTGTCAGGGTACGATCGTATACATCAAGTCGCTGATCCAGACTTGAATAGAGACTCAGCAGGTTCTCATTCTGTACAATAAGGTTTTTTTCTCTTGGAGTAGTAATAATTCCGGTGGTAAGGAAAAAACCTGCTACTCCGATGGTAAGGCTAAACAATACATAACTCCCGGTTCGGGTCAGCTTTTCTTTAAAGCTTTTACGAACCCGTGTAAGCGACAGTTGTTCTGGGTCAAAGTGGTAGCGTTTGCGAGCCATGTATCTGAAAATGAAACCTTAAATATATTATTATCCCGCCAATTATACAATAGTGGGTTTTAAACAATCTTCTGCTTTTCTGCATCCCAGAAAACTACACGGTTCTGCCTGTAGCCGATGAGTGCCATCTGGGCGGTAATAGCTTCCTCAAAACCCTGGTCAATGTTGCAGCTCGGCTGGGTTCCGGTCCTGATCGCATCAAACCATTCCTTTACATGGAGATGCGTGGTATCGACCCGGCGACCTCCACGATATGTGTACAGGAGTCCCCTTCCGGCAAAGTACGCTTCTGTTGCCGAGGTAACTGCATCTACATTTTTCTTTCCGGGCACGTAGGAATAGAGTGGACGCTGGGGATCTATAATCCCCTGACTGATCATTTTTTTGAACCTCGTTGAATCCCTGTCAGGCCATACCGTCAGGGAGTTACCAAGTTCCATATGCCCATCATGACCCATAATTACCTTTCCGCGATCCCTGCTGCTGGCAAGGGATGCACTGTAGAGCAGGGTAAGATCACGATCCGGGTATTCGCAGGCAACCTGCCATACATCTGGGACCTCACGCCCGTCCTTGAAAAAATAAATGCCCCCTGATGATGCTACGGAATTAGGGATTCCAAGTCCCATGATCTGGTTGATTGCATCGTATTCATGTGTAAACAGATCGCCGGACAATCCGGTCCCGTAATCCCACCAGCATCTCCAGCGAAAAAAGCGTTCAAGGCTGAACGGATGATCTGAATAGGGTCCCTGGAACTGTTCCCAGTCAATATTATGCGGACCTGCTTCTTCATCAATTTTATACTGCCACGCACCGTTGGGAGTATTCCGGTTCGTACAGACCTCTATCAGGTTTATCTTTCCCAGCAGGCCTTTATCAATTGCCTCCTTTGCCTTGATGTAACTTTCGGTCTGCCTTCCCTGGTGACCAAGCTGGAAGCAGATACCACTTTCCTTTACAGCAGCTACCATATCGTAGGTCTCATCCAGGAGCCGGGTCATACCTTTTTCAACATACACATGCTTGCCGGCTTTTGCGGCATCGATTGTCATCTGGGCATGCCAGTGGTCCGGGGTTCCTATAATAACAGCATCAATATCATCGGCTGCCAGCAATTCCTGGTAAGTATGGTATCTTTTTGCCTTAGGGAGAAAATCTGCATCAGTTCCTTCCCGCTTTATATTCCCTGAAGCCCACAATGCTTTTTCGGCCCGGACATCATAAATATCGCATACCCCGTTCAGCTCCACATTAAGGTCTTCCTGTGCCAGGTAATCCTCATATCTCTTGTCCCCTCGGTCAAGTGCAGATGCTTCCTTCCAACGCTGGATTAGTTCAGGATCTGCAAATCCTGCACCACGTAAAAGATGTGATCCCCTGCCTCCGGCACCAATTATTCCAAGGCGGATGACCCGGTCCTTTGGAGGCGAGGCCGGGATTTCCGGTGCGCTCGAATCAATGTCAAGCTCCTGCAGAAATACATTTTTCAGGTAATGGTCTTTTCTCCTTTTTCTCCACCAGCCGATTGCGAAAGCTCCAAGGAAGGGAATCCCTGCGAGTCCTTTTAGCATATTGCGGCGGTCCATACTACCGATTAAAGGGTCTTTATCTTTTTCCATGATATTCAGTTTTAAACATTCTTCCTGCGGAAAATGAACATGTCAAGTCCAATCTGTTTTCCTGTCGGAAACAGGAGCAGCACCCATAGCGCGATGAGTTCAATAAGCGTTTTATTTATTATCAAATAGGCTCCTTCACCGGGAAGTGCATATTCCAGGTTGAGGAATGGGGGATGGCTGAGGTAATAGAAGGCAAGCAGTATAATACCCCCTAAGGTTGCGATCCTTGTAAAGCTTCCAAGGATTAATCCAAGTCCAATGAGAACGAGTCCCCAGACATTCAGAAAATCAACCACCGATAGTACACCGGGATTCGCAGCAAGGGAATGGAAAAATCCTGCGAAGATCCACTGAGAATCCAACAGGTAGCCTATTGAAGACCAATCTGGATCAATCAGTTTCACCATTCCCTCATAAAGGAAATGCCATCCGATAAATACCCTTAGAATTACCAGGGCCCTAAGTTGCCATTTTGAGTATCGCATGAGATAATTTTTTGAAGTACAGGGGTTAAATGTATTGAAAAAAATAAAAATTCCGAATTTCGGTCCTGTCTAATTTCAAAGCGGGAACATTATTGAGTGAAAACAGGGATATTTTTTGGTATTTCCTGATTATGGTTCTGCAATTATTTTTCGGAATTTTTCGGAGCTCACTTCAGATAAACTGTCAATAATCATGGTGGCTTCCATGAGGGAATGTTGATCGCTGTCGGAATCCCGCAAAGCAATTACAGGCATTCCTGCAGCCCTGGCTGCCCTGATTCCATTGACCGAGTCTTCAAGAACCAGGCATTTCGAAGGTTCAGTCCCTTCCAGAGATGCAGCTTTAAGGAATATTTCAGGTGAAGGTTTTGATTCTGTAACATCATCCCCGCTGACAAAACCCTTGAAGTAAACTCCGAGCTTGTTGATCTCTATCACTTTTGCTATAATTTCAGAGGATGATGATGAGGCAATCAAACATGGGATTTGCTCTGATTTAAGATCTTTCAGCAGGGTAATAAGTCCCTTCATAAGCGGTATGGAGACAGGAGCCTCCAGCCTTGCTATAAACCGCTCACGCTCCTCCAGCACAAGGTCGTTTACCGGACGGTCAATACCGTATTTATCCGAGAGGATTTTCCACATTGACCTTTCTGCAGTTCCCATGAAAGATGCATGATCCTCCTTGCTGACGGGTATGCCAATCTCATCATACATGCCACGCTCGATCTCCTGGTATACACGTTCGGAGTCTACAATGACACCGTCCATATCAAATATTACAGTGAAATTATTTACTCTCCTCATGGTATTCGCCAAGGTCTCCCTCAAGGGTGTTATTGGAGACTGGATCATTAATTCCAAACTCGGATGCACCTGACTTGATCAGAACTCCGTATCCTTTACTGTTGTTTATGGTGGAATTGGTAACCGTTACATCTGTGGCGGCAGATTCTACTATCAGGTTGGCTTTGTCCTCAAAATCCCCTCCTCCGTCCATAATATTCACATAATCAAGATTTACTTTTTGAGTTCCGCTGAGAAAAATTCCGTCCCAGTGTCCCTTCCTGGATTCCGTTCCTCCTATGGTAATCATAGACCCGGTGGTTCCAATGGCCTGTAATCCCCCATTTACCTGCAGAATGGTACCCACAGTCATTTTTATTATTGCGCCCGCTTCGATTGTCAGATCTTTGGTAGCCTTTATTGTCAGTGACTCAAGTACTTTATAGTCGTAATCGGAAGCCAGGTTTACCCATGTTCCGAGGGGATCATCGAGTCCCATATGAACCTCTACAGCCGGTATGCCGGGGGATGAGGTAATGGTATTCCCGTTAACCACTTTGTTTACATCGTCCATGCGTATCCTGACGGCGGAACCTGCATTGTTACTGAATGTATTCCCGCTGAAATTTTCAGTATACTGTATATGTGCAGTTCCGGGCATGTACAGACCTGTTCCTCCACTGCCGCTTATTGTAGAATTACCCATGCTCAGTAATTGTTCGACAGTCAGGGATGCCTTCACATCGAGTCCACTGTAAACGGCATTCCCGGCATCCAGCAGGTTGCAATAATCCATGTCAACCTGCCCGTTATGAACAAAAATGCCCTTCCATGCAGCAGTTCCGGATATGAATCCATCTAAAATCACAGGATCAGAAGAAGTTCCGGAAACTGTCAGCTTTCCATTTACCTTCAGTCCCGCATCGCTCTCAAAATACATCTCCACCCCGTTGTTAATGGTCAGGTCCTTATCAAACTGTATTGGACCGGTGATCTTGTAGGGCATGCCCTGGTTACTGAACCAGGGGGACTTGCTGATCGAAGAAGAATAGGTCGATTCGTAGATCTCGATGTAGGTATCTTCCGTCTCTTCTTCGAAATACTGTCCGGAGAGGTCACTGAGGACGTGGACCGGGATTACCATCGGACCCATGGCATTTTTTATGAAATGGTTGTTCCGGTAGGGGTACACCTGATTCTCGGTATCGTCAAAGAAATTTGCCCCGTTCATAACTACTATCCCGTAACCACCACTGTATTTAAGAGTATTGCCGGAAAAGGCCAGGGTAGCGCCGCTTTTCAGAATGACAGAAGCTATTTCATCCGGGTCATCAGTGAAAGATGCATTGCCTGCATTTTCTATAAGACAGTTTGTAAAGGTGTTACCTTCAGTAACAATAGCGATCCCTTTCCAGGTCGAATCTGCCGCGATGAAGGAAGCATTATCTGCATATATTTCTCCCCCATCCCTGACTACCATTGAAGCCGTTTCTTTGAATTCAATGATGACACCAAGCTCTACTATGAGTTCAGCAGTAACTGCAAGTTCCTCAATTACAATATAGTCGGGTTCATCGGTGACTGAAATCTTTTTAAGCCTGGTATTGCTTGTAATGTCCTTGATGATTACTGAACCTGTGACAAAAACATCCATATAATCGGAACTGAACAGATCTTCGCTGCTAAGGGTAAGTTTAACCTGGTAAGTCCCGTTTGAGGTTGGGATAAAGAATGCCGAATCCGAATCGGAGAATGTAATGGTATCGTTACCGGGTTGATTATGGATTGACCATTGGATCTGGTATTCGGGACCTGAAGAGGGACTCGCATCGAGCCATACAGTATCCCCAATACTTGCAGTTGTGTCGGGTCCCGTTTTAGCCAGAAGTTCGGGGCCCTGTTTATTTTTCTGACAAGTGCTGAATAAGACCAGCACCAAAATCAGTACGATTAGTATTTTGTAGATCCTCATTTTTCTTTCAATGTTTCTTAAAATTAATCTTTTGAAGGCGAATTACAATAATATATCAATTACTCCTTATTCCGAAGGATTCATCCAGACTGCCATTTCTGAATCTCCACGGTGTGCCCAGGCGAAATAGGGGATGGCCCTGAAAGTGTTTTCTTTTCCGCTGATCACAGCAACCCCATTCAATAGGTCCGGGTGGTAATTTACCTTCAGATCCTGCAATCCCGGAACCTTCAGATCAAGAGCTGTCCCCCCATTGTCAATACCTTCGGCACAATACACAATCGGTCCTCTTTCAAGTGCAATCCTCCCCAGGTTATCTGTAACCATTTCATGTGCCTGAACCTGTCTGACCGGCATTGGCATCTCCAATTCAATAATATCCCCATTTTTCCATTCCTGTCTGAGTATGGCATAACCCTTTTCCATTTCAATCGGGATTTCTTTCCCGTTTACCCTTAAACTTACCGGATTATTGCTTTCATCTATATATGAATAGAGGTCACCCGGAACTACCTCGTTCCTGCTCCAGCCGGGGATGCGAAGGCGAATGTCCAATTCACCAGTATCCTCGGGATAAACGCTGATTTTTACGGAGCCTTCCCAGGGGTAAATTGTTTCAGTTACCAGTTTGACTTTATTGCTGGTAAGCCTTACGTAACCGGTCCCGGCAATAAACAGGTTGACATAAATTGCATCTTCCCTCTGGGCATATATATATCCCGGGATGGAGGGCATGAACCTGGCGATGTTCGTCGGACAGCAGGCACAATCGAACCAGGGTGAGCGATGGTAGTTGCCTTCGGAGGCAAGAGGATTGGGATAAAAGAATGTATTCCCCTCCAGGGATACCCCTGACAATACTCCATTATAGAGGTCACGCTCCAGAACATCAATGTATTTCGAGTCACCTGAAAGCAGGAACATCCTGTGGTTCCAGAGTGCATTACCGATCCCGGCACAGGTTTCATTATAAGCCATCTGGTTGGGAAGCATATATTCTTCCCCGAAACCCTCATCGTAATCCTGAACTCCCATATTACCGGTCAGGTATAATTTTTTGCCGGTAATATTATTCCAGATTGTATTCAGGGGGTGCAGGTAAGATTCTTCTCCGGTTATGGCAGCAATATCCGCCACGCCAGAATACAGGTAGAGTGCACGTACAACATGTCCCACAGGCTCGGTTTGATCGAGCACCGGCAGATGGTCCTGGCAATATTCATGGTTGTTATAACCGTGTGGATCCCTTCCGTTATAATGACCCCGTTCATCGATAAAAAACTTTGCTGTATTAAGATATTTTTCATCCCCTGTAACCCTGAACAGTTTTACCAGCCCGATCTCGATCTCTTCGTGGCCAGGGACGCTACGTATTTTATCCGGTCCGAACTCGTTGCATACCAGGTCTGCATTTCTTAGAGCAACATCAAGCAGGCTTTTCTTGCCGGTGGCCAGGTAATGTGCCACTGCAGCCTCATACATATGTCCCACACAATACAATTCATGCCCATGATCCAATCGTGACCAGCGCTCATCCCCTCCATACATCCCGTTAAACCGGTCTGAGAGTCCGGTCTTAATTATAGTACGGGGTGTCGATAGGTACCCATCCTCTTCCTGGGCTGCCGCGATCAGAACTATAAGGCTGTCAAGGTAGGCTTCCAACTCGGGGTCCTGGTGAACACTCAGGGAATAGGATGCACCTTCAATGACCTTATAAACATCTGAATCATTAAAGCGCCTGCCTTCGTACTCCCCATCCGTGAGTCCCCCGGCAACCGCAAAATTATTGATCCGCCCGGTCTCCTCGCATCGCATGAAACAATAGGGAATTGTCACCCTGCGGTTCGTTTCCAGCCTGGGCGACCAGAAGAGATCATCAATATGGACATCCGTAAATGAAACCGGCTGAATGGGGTAGTCTTTTTTAACCTCCTCAGGCTGGCAGCCAAATTCCATCAGCAATAGCGGCATGAAAAGGGCTGCAGTGATAAATTTATTAATCATCATATATATTGTAATAGTTATTCAATCTGGATTGCCATATAAAAATACGAACATTTCTTCTGTTCTGGATTTGACATTGGTACAATATTGAAGTAATTTGCCTATAACTAAACCTCCTCATCATGAAAAACTACTCCATTCTTATTATTGATGATGACAAAGACCTTCTTAAATCCCTGAAGGCTATACTCGAAGGGGATAATTATAAGGTCAGTACTGCACATGATGCAAAAACCGGTTTGAATATGTTTAATGAGCATAAGCCGGATTTACTCCTTCTTGATGTGATGATGGACTCAGACCTTGAGGGTCAAAGGCTTGCACATAGCCTGAAGAGTGATCCTGAAAACCGGGATCTTCCGATTCTTATTATTACCGGTATGACGGATACTCTGGGGGTCAACATTAGGGATGCATTCGAGGATATTGAACAATTACCAAATGTTCATATGCTCGACAAACCATTTGAATCGGATGAACTTCTTACATCGGTGAGACAACTTACCGAAGGATCCGTAATTGAATGATTCAAAGGAGGATTCACTATGGATCCAAAAAACAACAGGATATACAGGTTTGCCTTCTGGCTGATACAGCTTAGATGGCTGGGCGTTCTCTGCATTATACTCGTTACCTTTATCTCCAGCCGGTTGCTGGAGATTTCCGTTCGTGAAATCAGTCTGTATATTCTTTCAGCCTGTTTTCTTTTTCTGAATATATTGTTTTACTTCTGGCTGAGGAGAATTTTACAGCGTAGAGATCATGATCCCGCCCCATGGCTCAGGATTTTAACCAATACTCAAATTTTCGCTGATTTTCTGGCACTAACCGTCATGCTTCATTTTTCCGGTGGCGTTGAAAACCCGTTTATTATCTATTACATATTCCATATGATCATGGCCAGCATTGTGCTTGTCCCCCGTGAAAGTTTCATACAGGTGACCCTCGCCCTTCTCATGATTGGTATATTAAGCCTTTTTGAATATTCGGGTATACTACCTCATTATGCACTGGAAGGATTTGTGTCACACAATCTCTATCAGAGTGAGAAATATCTTATGGCAACCGGTATAATTTTTATGAGCACTTCCTATATGGTAGTATATATAACCACTACCATTGTGAAGCAGTCCAGGAGACATGAAGAAGCGTATACTAAAGCAAATAAGGAACTGCAAATAAAAGATGAAATTAAAAACGAATATGTGCTCCGTATAACCCATGACATCAAAGGGCACCTGGCTGTCATCCAGGGTAGTCTGAACGTTTTGCATAAAAAATCTAAGGGATCCTTTAATCAGGAATTCATGGAATTCCTCGAGACTGCCTCTCAGCGTACTTCAGTTCTGATCCGATTCGTGAAAAACCTTCTCTACCTGACAAAATTGAAGTTAAGCAATGAATTCGTAACTGCATCTTTCTCGGTTAGGGAATCCCTGAAGAAAGTGGTGGCCAGCCTTGAACCTGAGGCCAGGGAGAAATCCATCAAGGTAAGTTTAGAAATAGATGAAACGGTTAATCAGATTACCGGTTTCAAGATTTCCATAGAGGAATTGATAGCAAACCTGCTTGGCAACGCCATCAAGTATTCTGAGCAAAAAAGCCAGGTTGAAGTTAGGGCTAAACAAGTCCGGGACCAAGTACTTGTTGAGATCTTGGATAAGGGTCCAGGAATCCCTTCCGGGGAAATTAAACTTGTATTTGAGGAATTTTACAGAGGAAGCAATATTCAAAGAGACAGCGAGGGAACGGGACTCGGACTTGCCATTGCAAATAAGATTGTCAAGACCCATGGAGGAAGATTGTGGGTTGAAAGCGTAGAGGGCGAGGGATCGAAATTCTGCTTTACCCTGCCATTATAATGTTCTTTCCAACTGAGCCATCTAACTGCGAATCTCAAGTTGTTTCAGCAGGTCTTTGAAAATGATAAAATGGAAAGGAAGGAAATTGTACCAGTATAATCTGCCTGCAATTCCCTTGGGCTGGAAATAGGCATGAACCCAGAGAGTGTTCTTATCCTGCATCTCCGGACTGATTAGGAATTCCAGCCATGCCTTACCGGGCAATTTCATTTCAGCTCTTAACAACAGTCTTTTGTCCGGGATAAGATCCTCCACCCTCCAGAATCCAATTACATCATTTATCCGGAGTTCTGACTCAGATCTTCTTCCACGGGAGGTCCCAACTCCCATCAGAATCCTATCTATAAACCCTCTGAGCCTCCACATCCAGTTGTTGTGGAACCAGCCTTCCGGACCTCCGATTCTGCATATTGATTTGTACAGGTCCCGGGCTGATTTATCGGTGGAAATGGAATACGAACTGATAAAGTGGGGGGGGGGCTCCATTTCATATAATTTCATTGCGAGACTGTGGGCAGGCGGGTAGGCCTCCGACCATCGGGTATAAATAGCATCATGATCTTCTCTTGAAAGGGCTCTCAGGAGAGAAGCCTTATAGCCGATTGTTTTGAAAGGTATTATTGTACTGATCTCATTACTCCCACAGATTACTTCGTTTTTAATCCCTTCCATCAGGCATTGAATTATTGAAGCAGGTACCGGAGTGAGCAGGCTGGTGATGTAACTGTACAGCCTGATGCCCGATAAGGGTGAATTCAGGAACAATCTTTTTTTTCTGAGAATTTTGACCAGGGTACCGATCATATCTTTGTAACTAAGTATATCATCTCCACAGATTCCAAAGGATTTCCCGGCGGTTTCCTCAAGTTCAAGTACACCAACCAGGTATTTTATTACGTCACGGATACTAATGGGCTGGCAGAGAGTATCGGTCCAGGCCGGAATGATATAGACAGGCCAGTTACGGACAAGGTTGTTAATGATTTCATACGAAGCTGATCCCGATCCAATGATTATTGCAGCCCTTAGATTTGTACAGGGAACTTTGCTCTTCATAAGTATTTCGGCCACGTTAAGCCTGCTTTTCAGGTGGTTTGATAAATTGGAACTATACTTTCCAAGTCCACCAAGATATATGATCCTCTTCAGCTTCAATTCTTCAGCGACAAATCTGAAATTTGTCACCGCCTGTATGTCCATGGTCTCAAATTCCTTTTTTCCCAGAAGCATTGAATGGATAAGATAAAAGGCTACACTTACACCTTCCAATGCCTTTCGAAGTTTTGCTACATTCATCGCATCCCCTACAACTATCTCAGCATCAGGCCATCTCTCCAGTTGTTCCGGAGATGAGCTTCTGACCATTATGCGTACCCTGTATCCCCGGGCCAGCAATTCGGGTACAAGCCTTCCGCCAATGTATCCCGTAGCGCCAGTGACAAGTACTAATCCGATCTCTGGTCTGGGCTTTGTAGGCAGGTCATGACAGAATAATTCTTCAGAGTACCAATCCATGTTCTATTCCCATTGCAGTAAAAGCAAATATCCTAAATTTTAGTAATTTCAGCGTGTAATTTCGACTATAAACTGAATAATCTAAAAATAATATGTGTTTGGCAGTTCCGGGTAAGGTGATATCGATCGATAATAGCAATCCTGAATTAATGATGGCAAAGGTAGATTTCTCTGGGATCATAAAGGAAATATCAGTAGTATGGCTTCCTGAAGCAAAAGTTGGCGATTATATACTTGCGCATGTCGGAATGGCTTTGAATACTATCGATGAAGAGGATGCAATGGAGACCCTTAGGTTATTGAGGGAGTTGGGAGAATTTGATGCCGAAATGGGGAAAGACGGATGGTAAGGAATGAAGCACTTAGATGAATACAGGGATGCGGAACTGGTGCATAAATTGTCTCAACAACTGCAGGACACAGTAAGCAGGGAATGGACCATTATGGAGATTTGCGGTGGACAGACCCATTCCATAATGAAATACAATCTCACTGAGTTTCTCCCCGACAAGATCCGGCTGGTGCACGGTCCGGGATGTCCGGTCTGTGTTACTCCCCTTGAAATTATTGACAAAGCCATCCGGATAGCCCAGCGCGAAGAGGTGATATTCACCTCATTTGGTGATATGTTAAGGGTACCCGGATCTGAAAAAGATCTGCTGAGTGTGAAAGCAGAAGGAGGGGATGTCAGAATAATTTATTCACCATTGGATGCCCTGAAAATTGCACATGAAAATCCCGGAAGGGAGATTGTCTTTTTCGCAATCGGTTTTGAAACCACAGCACCGGCCAACGCTCTGGCCGTGAAAGAGGCAAAAAGAAGAGGGATCTCTAATTTCTCCATTCTAAGTTCTCATGTACTTGTACCTCCTGCCATGGAGGCAATACTCTCATCTCCTTCAAACCAGATTCAGGGATTTCTGGCTGCGGGACATGTATGTACGGTAATGGGGTACGAAGAATATATTCCAATTGCGCAAAAATACAAGGTGCCCATAGTCGTCACAGGTTTTGAACCTGTGGATATCATGCAGGGTATATATATGGTGACAAAGCAGCTTGAGGAAGGGAAGCATGAAGTTGGAAATGCATATGGGAGGGTTGTCACAAGGGAAGGAAATAAAGCTGCCAGGGAATTGTTAAGGACAGTATTCAGGGTATCAGATATGAAATGGAGGGGAATCGGAGAAATTCCGTCCAGTGGATTTTCATTAAGCGAAGATTATTCTGTTTATGACGCAGAGGCGAAATTCGATGTCGGAGATATCATTCAGAAAGAATCGCCGCTTTGTATTGCCGGAGAGGTTTTGCAGGGAGTGAAGACTCCTGATGCTTGCAGTGCCTTCGGAGATCAATGTAGGCCCGAACATCCTCTTGGAGCACCCATGGTATCATCTGAAGGAGCCTGTTCAGCATATTACCGTTTTAAGAAATCCGGACTTGTTTAATATGATCATTAATTAATTGTATGGATTTCCAGCTAAATTGTCCAATTCCCATCAGCCAGTACCCGGTTATCACCATGGCACATGGAAGTGGTGGCTTGCTCTCCCATCAACTTATTGATAAAATGTTCAGACCCCTGTTCGACAACCGGTTGCTCGACGAGGGACACGATGGTGCTGTTATCGAATTTGCTACAGGAAGAATTGCATTTACGACTGATTCATTTGTGGTGAATCCAATATTTTTTCCTGGAGGAAACATAGGTAACCTTGCCGTCAATGGTACTGTAAATGACCTTGCCTGTTGCGGAGCCCGACCCATGTATCTTTCCGTTGGAATGATTCTGGAAGAAGGTCTGCCTGTTGAGGACCTCTGGAAGATTTGCCTGTCCATGCAGGATGCCGCCCGCAAAGCAGGAGTGATTATTGTCACGGGTGATACCAAAGTAGTTGAAAAGGGGCATGGTGATAAGATCTATATAAATACCTCGGGGATCGGAGTGATTCCCGAGGGAGTTAATATCAATCCTTCGAGTCCCCGGGAAGGAGATGTAATAATTATCAATGGACAGATCGGTGATCATGGAGTGGCAATTTTGTCTGCCAGGGAGGGACTGGGATTCGAAACCGGAATCACCAGTGACACAACTGCCCTGAATGGATTGGTTGAGCAGATATTGAAAGAAACCATTGAAATTTCTGTTTTAAGGGATCCGACAAGGGGAGGAGTGGCCACAACATTAAATGAAATAAGCACTTCCGCAGGTGCCGGGATCGTACTCGAAGAAAATTCCCTGCCGGTTTCCCCTGAAGTAAGGGGCGCGTGTGAGGTTTTGGGACTTGATCCTCTTTATATTGCCAATGAGGGCAAAATTCTAGTGATTGTTCCTGCTGATCTTGCCGGGAATGTTCTGAATACCATGAAACAGCATCCTGCCGGAGCTGATTCGGCAATTATTGGCAGGGTGACTTCTGAGCATCCGGGAATTGTCAGGATGATTACCTCAATCGGAAGCAGCAGGGTGATAGATATGCTTACAGGTGACCAGTTGCCAAGAATTTGCTAAAATCCCAAAGCTTCAGGGCCAGGTTTACCCGCTAAATTTTTTCCAACACTTAGTTTTCCTGGGAGTCGGATTTATTTCGTAACTTCTTTGTATAATAAATGGAAGCAGCAAGAGATATGGCTGCCAGGAACAGGAAGGCAAGCACCTTAAATCCCACATTGAGATTTGCGAGGTCAACAACAAACAGGTAAATGGCTGTGGCAATAAATGTAGATATCGCCATCCAGCGGTACTTGATGTTTTTTAGGATAATACTCAAAACCAGGTATAAGGCTGCTGCAAGGGTCCAGGAAAGAGTGACATACTGATCCGGTACCAGGTGCTTCAGGCTGAACAGTACCATAAAAAAAGCTTCTATTAGATACAGGTTTCTAAGCGCATCAGTTCGCAGGCTAAGTCTTTCTTTTTTCCAGTTCATGATCCTGGCCGATCCCAGTGCAACAATTGCAAACACTATGTTTATACTGTCTACAGATGGAAATGCGATCAGGTAGATCAGCAGTATCATAAGATACAGCAGGGTATTCACAATCACAATGATTTTTGATCTGTACCACAGAGCAATGGATACTACCAGAAGACTCTGGAGGGCAAGCAGAAGATGCGCATTTGGAAGGCCGGTGTAACCGTAAATAGAAACACTCATTGCCATAAATCCAAAAACGGCAAATAGCGCAGGGATAAATTCCCTTGTACCCCTGATGAAGAGTATTACTGAATATGCAAGGCATATAATCGTTATAGCTGCAAAAATACCTGCATAATTCTCCTCGTAGAATGCGAGGACAACCATCAATATCAGGACCAGGAATAAGATTGCATTCCAGATTACGGTTGAAAGGTAGAACCTTTCCGGGATGGATTCTTTTTTAGGCAACAATGCTATGGATGCATAAATGCCTGCATAGACAAACAGGTAGTAGAGGTTGTTTTGATGCGTTTCGACCACTCCGAGGGGATTGCCTAGCAGAGGATTTCCCAGCAACCAGAGAAGATGTGATAAATAGACAAAGAAGAGTGAACTTAAAAACAGATTTATCCATTCTTTCCTCAGAAAAAGGAAGGCCGAGGTGGCAGCGGCTGCAGTTAGCAGGGGCAGGGTAATATAAGTGGTGTCAGATACCAGGGCTGTCACAACAAGGAATAATACAGCCATTGTGGCCAAAAATTCAGAATTCTTGCGCATGGCAACGCCTATCAGCAACGCAACCAGGATCATGATCAGTGCCAGTCCGACTCCAATCTGCCCGATTAAAGGTTCAGGTGTTAAAAAGTGCAGCCGAAGAGTGATATAAAAAGTCAGTACATATCCGCTGAAATTTAGCATGAAGTCCAGGTGGGACATGCTTTTCCTTATTTTATAGGCCACCAGGAATATTCCACCTGCCAGAATGTAACCAATGATACTGGACATATATGTATAACCCAGGTTTTGTGCATAGGTCATCAAAAACATTATTCCTAATACCATGACAATATTCCCAAGCCATGCAAGTCCATGGCTGCCAATCCTGACTTCCAGGTCGGATTCGTTGACCAAAGGAATGTCAATTTCCTCTTCTTCTACCTTCTTTTGAACCAGCGAATCAGCCGCCCCGAGTTTAGCTTCAATCAGAGAGATCCTTTTCTCAAGGGAATCGTACTTATTGAGCAACTCGTCATGTGTTGTCTCTCTATTTTCTGAAGTATCCGCCATGATATTCCTCCTAGTTGCGTCGCAACCTTTTAATTTTTATCATTAAATAAAAAACATACAAATAATGAAACCAGACAGCTGAAAGTAAAATAAGCAGGGTGTAGACCATCCATAATGGAGCGTCTGTATCACCAAGACCTCTTCTTTTTTGAATGATTACAGGAGGCCTTGCCAATCCCCATTCTTTTACAGCAACTGCCTCCACATTTCCATAAAGTTCATGGTCCTCAATTTTGGCAATTATAGTAAGATTACCCAGAGAATCACCGGGAAGGGTAGTCGGGAAGTCTGCCTGAGCTGATCCGTTCTCGAACCATCCGTCACCAACAGGGAGAAGGCTGAATGACCTGGGCACAAAAAAATAAATGTCCATTGCATCCAGGGGAATCCGGTCACCATTCTGATCAATTTCATATGCCTCCACAACAATTTTTTTATCCGATTCAAGTTCAAGAAAATCCATGTGCATATTTAGTGATCTTAGCATTGTATAATCTTCAGCAGATTCATAATCCTGGTTTCCTTCGAAGATCGATCCGAAAGTAAAATTGCCTTCTTCATTGATCAACTTGTCGGATTTTTTTGCAATACGGAACACCGCTTCGCCGTTCATATCGGTTGGAATTGTTGTAAGTATCCTGGATTCATCCGAAATCTGATTTGTAAAAACCACCATGGCTCCGCCAACCATTAAGTCACGCTCGCCTGTCCAATAACTTATCTTCGTTCTAAGGATAAATTCCTTTTCATTTTGTATGCATGTAAAAGTAAAATCAGGAGAGGCCTTCGATTCATCCTGGTAATTGTTGGAAGTCAGTCCAATCCTGCAGTTGAAAAGTAATAGAAAGGTTAATGTCATGATCAGAAACCATGATTTGCGCTTGCAAAACTTATGGAGATTACTCATTTTACTGATTGTTTAAGTTCTTATTCAATGATGAACCTGGCTCCGGATCATCTGATTCAACATGTTCGCTAATCGGTATGATGGGTACGAATTTTGAACTGAAATAAAAGAAGAGAAAGAATACAGCAATTCCGCTGAATGTCAGAGCCCACTCAACCCATGTGATGGAATAATGAACATAATCAGCTCTTGAATCCTGCATGGGGAGCAAGGGAGTCTGGAGTGTGGGTATGATAATTATATAACGTTTGACCCACATAGCCGTCACCACTACTGCAGATGCGATGGTTATGCCGTTTATCGTCCTGGTTTTTGGAATGGCTATGATCAGAATGGGTACAAGCACCCCTATAAATGCAGCATATACGAACATCGGCCCAAATTCGTTCCTGTCAAAGAGTTTGTAGATCAGGTGCAGCTCCCATTTTTCGGATCCATACCATCCGGTCAGATATTCGCTGAAGGTGAAGTACCCGTAAAGAGCCCCCAAAACCAGCAATATTATTCCCAGGTACTTGAAATGTATCTCCTTCAGGTAATCTTCCAGATGGTAAAACTTCCGGAATGCCCACATGGCAATGATTAGAACACCCGTACCTGAGTAGACGGCCGCCACAACGAAATATGGAGCAAATATGGTGCTGTGCCAGCCCGGGCGAAGGGTCATGCCAAAAATCCATGACAGCACCGAGTGGACAAGCACAGCGAGTGGTATAATAACGATAGAAACTATGGTTGTACCCTGTTTGAGTAAGCGCCTCTGTTTCTCACTGTTATCATAACCAATGGCAAAGAATCTGTAAAATCTTTTCCGCCACTTACCCAGCATGGGATTATTGGAATCCCTCAATATTGCAAAATCAGGTACTGTGGCCAGAAAAAGGAAGATCATACTCCCAATGAGATAAGTAGTTATGGCGATAACATCCCAGGTGATGGGAGACTGTATCCTGCCATAAATTAACAGATGATCCAGCCTGTCCAGCCGGCCCATGCATAATAGAATATAAATGGGACCCAGGATGGTTGAGATCACAGTGATGATCTCCGCTATCCGGATAATGGGTTTCCTCCATTCCACCTTCAGGAGATATAATATCCCTGAAATAAGAGCTCCTGCGTAGCTTATCCCTATAAAAAATATAAAATTCACAATATATATGCCCCAGACAACATTGTCACGCATTCCTGTGATTGAATGACCTTTGGCTACCTGCAGAACGAATGCATACAATCCCCAGATGAATAATAATCCGCAGACGATAACAAGAATTTTCTCAAGCCTTGTTGACCGGGTCATTTGTGGTACAAATCTTTCGAGCAATGCTGATGTCCTATCGGTGTTTTCCATGGAATATTATTTAATTTCTTTTTTAATTTTTGATCTTGCAACCTCGTACCTGCTTTCGACCTCTTCACTAAGGTTCTTGAATCCTGTTTCGGGATGAAACAGACGATTAACAGGTGGCAGGTAGTAAACGCTTGGATTGGTTCCCAGTTCCTCCATGTACCGGTAGCCCGCCTTTTCATAAATTAGCTCGCTGAATCGGACAGTTTCAACACCATTCGAAACGGCATCTTCTTTTTTATCACCGTAATAGAGTACTCCATTGGGGCAGGCAGTAACACACATTGGGAGCTTTCCCACTCTTGCCATGTCAGGGCAGAAGTCACATTTTCCTACGGTTCCGATCTGGTGGGGAACACTTGTTTCAGGTGAGAATTTTACATCTTCACTGATTTTATGTTCGGGCTCCTTCCACTGAAAAACCCTTGATGAATAGGGGCATGCAGTCATACAGAATTTACAGCCGATACACCTCTCGTTGTCTATCAGCACCAAACCGTCAAGTCTTTTGAAGGTCGCTCCCACCGGGCATACGTTGACACATGAGGGACTGTTGCAGTGGAAACAAGGTTTTGGAAACCAGTAGGATGCAGTATCCTCGCTGTCTTTCATCAAAAAGACTTTGATCCATTCATCTTCAGGCGGAAGGAAATGCATGCGCTGGCATTCCTCCACACATTTTCTGGCATTCCTGCATTTAGCCAGGTCAATTACCATAACATATTCTTTATTCGGATCTCCGAGCCTGGCTTCTTCTGATGAAATTTTATGGTGTGTAAGATGATGAAGATGGGCAGGATCAATTTCAGCCAGCTTCCCGTCTGTGGTCATTACCTTTACCTTTTCACCTGATGAATTTACATCAGGTGAAGAACACCCTGTGGCACAACCTGCTCCTAAAAATGCTGTTGTACTGAGAGCCAAGCTGTTTCGAAGAAATTTTCTTCGGTCCGACTTCTTCTTGTTTTGGGATTTCATAGGAATGAAGAGTTGAATGATTATTATTCTCGGGCAGAATTTAATTATAAGCATGTAATCTGTCAAATCCTTATTCGTTTTTATAATTAGTCTAAATTGTTTCAAGACCTTCCAAAAGCCTTATGATGAGGTTAAGCAGGCAGATATCCGTTAAAAGTTTGCATATTTTATTTAGAATGTAATTAGATTGAGAAAGGAAATCGAGAAGGGAATAAACTTGTAGAATTAAGTCTGATTCTTGGATACAGGTAATTTACCGGACGAAAATTCAGCAGGGTATTATTTAAACTGATAACATTTGATAAATTCCTGGAAGTCCATAAATTGTCCATAATCCCAAAGGATGTTCAATTGAGTTTTAAGGAAAATCAGCTTAAGGTTTCAGGAGGATTTTCAGGGCACTATCCTCTTTACGGTCGAAGATCTCATAGGCACGGGGACCTTCCTTCAATGAAAGTTCATGGCTAAAAATCTTATCAAGGTCCCATCTCCAGTCCATCAGCTTCGGCATTAAAATATCCATATAGTACCTGGCCGGACAACGTCCGATTTTGAAAGTCAGATTCAGGTTGTAGGCATCTGATGGACTGAAGGAAAAATCATGAGATGTATGTACCCCAACGGTTGAAATAATACCCCCGGGGCGTACCAGTTTGATTGCCAGGTCCTGTGCTCCCGGACTGCCAACAGCTTCCATCACAGCCTCTGCTCCGATACCATGTGTTTTTTCAAGAATGTAGAGGATAGGATTCTCATTGAGGTGCCAGGCAACAGCCCCGAGCTGATTGGCCATTTCAAGCCGGTCATATACATTGTCGATTGCGACTATATGCTGGGCTCCCTGTTCAAATGCAGCCATAATAGTCAGGAGTCCCACAGGACCGCAGCCAATGACAACATAGAGTCCCCCGGGCCTGATCTCCGCATTTTCGGCACAAAAATATCCGGTCGACAGAGTATCCCCGGCAAGCAGTGCATGCTTTGAGTCTATGCCTTCCGGAATCTGGACCATGGTACTGTCGGCATAGGGTACCCTGACCAGTTCTGCCTGTGCCCCATGAAGTCCCATTCCCCCTTCAACCCAGCCGAAAAGCTGGCCGTTTGTGCAGCGGGCGGTCAGACCAATATCACAGAAATAACATTGTCCGCAGTTGGTGGAAAAGGGACTGACAACCTGATCCCCTTTGCTAAGATTTTTAACTGCCTTTCCCACATCAACAATTTCACCGGTAAACTCATGGCCCATTACCGTCCCCTCATCCAAGCCGCTTTCCCTGCCATGGTAAACATGAAGATCTGAACCACAAATCGCTGTCTGTTCAACCTTTACGATTACATCACCGGGATTCTTGATCCTGGGATCTGATACGGTTTCGTAGGCGATTGTCTTAATTCCCCGGAAGGTAAGTGCTTTCATGGTAACTAAGATACAAAATTTGCCCCACCTGCAATCCCGGGATTTTTTCGTGGTTTTTATTGTGATTCATATGTGAAATAGTTGTTAAGGACTCAAAATTGAGATTGACCCGGCATAGTTCTTGCATCCAATCGTTTTAACCTATGCGCAGATTTTTATAATATTGTAATAGCAGAAAGGAAGGATGATCTATGAGAATATTTATACTTAGTTTAATCAAAAGAATTCCTCGAGGCTCTGCCTCGGGGTAAAGAGGAAAGTTAAGAAAACCTAAAGGTTTTCGTATGCATGAAAATGCATATTTTTGGTTCATGAGCGAGCATATACTAAAGAGACATAATAAAACTCTGCTGAT
>DRHS01000185.1 GCA_011053095.1 Bacteroides sp. | reverse complement strand
TTGGTCTTGAATTGGATGAAAAAGGGGAATCCATTGTTTTTTATACCAATGGCCTTTTTACCACAAAAGAGGACGGATCAGGATATGGCCGGCCAGCACTTTTCCATTTATACATTCCTGAATCAGAACGAGTGGAATAGTATCTTAATAAGCCCTACATATCATAGACCAATAGTCCATAATAATCATCGTTGTTCTATTCCACATAATAAAGATTTGATACTCCACGAAGAATCAGCGCATTGTCAATCATCGCTGCCGAAGACCAGAATTTATCATCGATGAAATTTGTTGAAAGAATCTCAAACTCCTCCCCGGCTTTTATCACATGGGTAGTTCCTCTTTCATCCGGGCAGAAGATCTTGTCATCATAGGCCCATGGAGAGGCCCAGAAAGGTCCGGCATCTGTAATCCTGGTTTTCTGGTAAATAATCCTGCCTGTGGATGCTTCGTAACAATGCATTGCTCCCGGTCGGCGGTCAGTTATGTAGATGTAGCCTTTATACAGAACAGGGGTTGGCATTGACAAACCGGAATTGGGTACACTCCAAAGAACTCCGCTGCTTGTAGATTCTCCTTCAGAAGGTGTAATATCCCCCTCCGAACCGGCTTTTACTGCGAACAATGTTCCGCCACCGTCACGCCGTTTTTCCATTCCGAGATATATTGTGTTTTTGTCATACACCGGGGATGCAATATTTCGTCCGCCTCCCAGGTCGAGTTCCCATATAAGTTTGCCGGTTCCCGGGTCGTATGAACGGGCTTTTAATCCCATGGTTACGAGTTCTGTCCGGGTCTTATTCTTCCAGATAACTGGAGTGCTGTAGTTGGTCTTCTCTTCCCGGGGTACACTCCAGATCTCCTCGCCTGTTTTTTTATCCAGTGCATACAGTACTGATTTCTCTTCGCTGTCTATCTGCATGTACAGGATATTTTTGTAAACTACCGGGGAAGTTGAAACACCCCAGTCCCCATCAGTCGGGTAACTCCCAAAATCTCTTTCCCACACAAGGTTGCCCTCTAAATCATAGCAGAAAAGTCCATGCATCCCAAAATTAACATATAACATTTTACCATCGGTTGCCGGGGTTTCAGAAGCATAGGTATTGTCACGATGAATTTCTATCCTCGGCTTTCCTTCAAGGGCCATCTGTTCCCAGATTAACTCACCGGAATTTTTATCCAGGCAATATACCATCCATCGATAATGTCCATCCTGGGGATACTCCGGGCGTCTTCCGGGTCTGGCCTTTGTTGTGTCGGGTGTGTAGGAATTTTCATCCAGGGTAACCTCGGTTATGAATATTTTGTCTCCCCAGACTATGGGACTTGACCATCCATTGCCTTCGAGAGGGTATTCCCATTTGATGTTTTGCCCATCCCCCCATACCTGAGGAAGATTCTTCACTAGTGGTACCATATTATTTTCAGGTCCCCTGAACTGAGGCCAGTTGCTCGTACATGACATTGCAAGAATGAAAACAAGAGCTATAATGGAAGCACTTCTTAAAGATGGATAGATTTTCATTGACTGGGATTTAAAATTAGAATCGACAAAGATAGATTTTTTATCTAAAAAATGGGTTTGAATCGGCTTTGTTGTTATGCGCGTGCCTATTTAGCAACATTATATAGTAGCTCTCAAAGTGAAAAAACTCAATCGCATATTTTTCATTTGTTTAAAAATGTCATAGTTTGCCATGCTCAAAATCAGGATAGGTATGAAATTATGGATATTTGCTGGATTGATACTGCTTGTTCCGGCCTGTTCCAATCCGGCAACCAAGGGTAACAGGGTCGATATTAATGCATCCCTGCAGATTTTTATCGATCAGGTTTTGCTTGACTTTGATGGAATACCCCCGGAAAGAAAAGAAACTCTGAACGATATTTCTAAAATGATTTCCGGCCGGCTGGTTCTGGGAGAAAATGCGAACCTGACTTTTATATGCACGCATAATTCCCGGCGCAGCCACATGTCACAGGTCTGGGCAGAGACGGCAGCGTTTTATTATGGAATAGATAAGGTGTTCACATACTCGGGGGGAACAAATGAAACCGCTTGCAATATAAGAACCATTCAGGCTCTGCAAAGGGCGGGATTTTCTGTATCTGATTCAACGTTCGGGGACAATCCTGTTTACCTTATTCAGTACTCCGATAAACGCCCTCCCATAAAAGCATATTCCAAGCTATACAATCATGGTGATAATCCCCAGGAAGAGTTTATCGCCCTGATGTGCTGCAGTAAGGCCGACATGCAATGTCCTGTTGTACAAGGTGCTAGCTCGAGATTCGCCATACATTATGAAGATCCCAAAGAATGTGATGACACTACAGAAGAGACTGAAGTCTATGACGAGCGCTGCCGGGAAATTGCACGTGAAATGTTCTATATAATGTCTATGGTTAATTTGCAGAATGGGACAGGAATTTGATTTAAAAGTGTATTTTAGAAAAATTGTTTCGATAAAATCCCCTAAAAATGAAAAATCTTCTCACCACTGCTTTTATTGCCATCCTGGCAATGATTCAGTTGCATTCCCAGGATCAGGTCGATGATCCCGAACTGCAATGGTCCTCATACCGTGGATATTATTCCGGCGGAGTAATGGACAATGCAAACCTGCCGGATTCATGGAATGTTGAAACGGGAGAGAATATACTGTGGAAGTACAGGGTCCCGGGACTCGGACTTTCTTCTCCTGTGATATGGGGAGATAAGCTTTTTGTGACTACCGCCATCAGCAGTGCGGATACAGAGGGGTATAAAACCGGTATGTACGGAAGCATCGGTTCTGTTGAGGATGAGTCCGAACATGAGTGGAGGATTATCTGTCTTGACAAGAATTCAGGTAATCTTTTATGGGAGGAGACAGCATGCCGGGGAGTCCCAAAGCAAAAAAGACATCCGAAATCATCACATGCAAATTCAACCATGGCCACCGACGGTAATTTTGTTGTTGCATTCTTTGGGTCTGAGGGATTGTACTGCTATGATATGAAAGGTGAGTTGCAATGGAAAAAGGATTTTGGCCTGCTCCGATCCGTATTTTTTGCCGTAGAAAATGCAGAATGGGAGTTTGCCAGTTCACCCATTATTCACGAGGGGGTGGTGATAATACAATGTGATGTCATGGAAAATTCATTTGTGGCGGCCTATGAGGTTGAATCAGGTGATGAGATTTGGAAAAAAGAAAGAAATGAATACCCGGGCTGGTGCACTCCCAATATATATTATAATGGTGACAATACACGGGTGGCACTGAACGGATACCTTCACCGGGGTGCCTATGATTTTGATACAGGGGAGGAAATATGGAAAATGTCCGGAGGAGGAGATATCCAGGTACCAACTCCTATACTGTATAAGGACCTTATCCTTTTCAACAGTGCCCATGGGAAGCAATCACCTATCTATGCCATACATGCAAGTGCAAAAGGTGACCTGACCCTGGGAGAAGATGAAACAAGCAATGAATTTATTCGCTGGAGCATCCCCAGGGGAGGATCATATATGCATACCATGCTTGTCTACAAGGATTTGCTGTACAACGTGAAATGGAACGGTTCAGTGATGTGCCTCAATCCTGAGACAGGGGAGGAAGTCTGGACTAACAAGGCCGGATCAGGCAACAGTTATATTGCATCCCCGGTTGCTTCTGACGGTAAACTATATGTGGTCGATGACCAGGGCATGGTATACATATTAGGCGCAGGATCATCCTATGAGTTACTGGCTCAGAATGACCTTGGTGAAATATGCATGGTCAGTCCATCGATATCAGGGAAGTCCATATTTTTCAGAACAATTAACCAACTGATTGCCGTATCGGACACTAAAAACTAGATTATGCGCAAAATTTTAATCCTAACAATCCCTCTGGCATTTCTGTCAAATTTCGTATTTGCCCAGGAATATCCTGCAGGGTATGAGAATAACTGGCCTCAGTGGAGGGGTCCCCATGCCAATGGCGTGGTGCCTAAAGGTGACCCGCCTGTTGAATGGAGTGAGAGCAAAAATGTTAAGTGGAAAGTTGAGATACCCGGTAAGGGACATGCAACCCCCATCATCTGGGAGGATCAGATTATTTTAGTATCGGCCGTACAGACAAAACAAAAAGTTGAGCCTGAAGAACCCGCTGAGGAAGGCGATCAACACCAATGGATGTCACCCACATCAACCGATTATATTCATGAGTTTGTGGTGATCTCTGTCGACAGGAAAAACGGAAACATTCAATGGCAAACAACTGTACGTGAAGCCCTTCCTCACAGTAGTACTCATCAGTTTGGCAGTTGGGCTTCGAACTCACCCGTCACCGATGGTGAGCATATTTACGCATACTTTGGTTCACAGGGACTGTATTGCCTGGACAGGGAGGGAAAAGTTTTGTGGGAGAGAGATTTTGGCTTGATGGAAAAAGCCCTGAGTTTCGGAGAAGGAAGCTCTCCGGTACTTTATAAAGATAAATTGATCGTACTGAGAGATCATAATGGGCAGTCTGACCTTTACATACTTAATAAAAATACCGGTGAGGATATCCTGAAAATAGAGAGGAATGAACGAACCTCATGGCCAACACCATACATTGTTGAACACCAGGGAGGGACTCAGATTATTACCAGTGCGACAAATAAGATACGCAGTTATGATATGTCCAATGGCGAGGTTCTTTGGGAATGCAGCGGGATGACAAGAAATGTAATACCCATGCCCGTAGGTGCAAATGGGATGGTTTACCTGATGAGCGGTTTCAGAGGCAGTTCTCTTTTGGCCATAGATCTCTCGAAAGCAAAAGGAGAATTAACAGATTCATTGGCATTTGCCTGGACTTATAATCAAAATACACCATATACACCTTCCCCCGTACTTATGAACGGTAAACTCTACTTTTTGAAGGTTAACAACGGATATTTATCATGCCTCGATGCAAAAACGGGAAAGGTATATTACAGTGCTCAGCAGATTGAGGGAATTAAGAACATATTTGCTTCTCCTGTTGGAGTTAAAGACCGGCTATACATTTCAGGTGCTAACGGCATTTTCGCTGTAGTAAAACAGGGTGATAGTTTTGAACTCTTATCCAAAAATATACTCGAAGACAGTTTTCATGCCTCCCCTGTGGTTATCGGGAATAATCTGTATCTGAGAGGATTCAAATATCTGTATTGTATCTCGGAGGAATAATTAAAACTGATAAATTCTACTTAATCCCCTATCATCAGTAATTCGAGGTTATTATTCAATAATCATCAAAGTACGGGATTCGATAATCTCTCCGATTGTGAGTGTATATACATAGGTTCCATTTGATAGTTTTGAACCACTGCTGTTTCTACCATCCCAAACTAATTTATGATTTCCTGCATGAAGTACCTGATTGACCAGAGTATGAACCTCACGGCCTTGTAAATCATAGACTTTTAATATAACTTTTTCCTTCTTAGCGATATGAAATGGAATCTGTGTTGACTCACGGAAAGGATTTGGATAGTTCTGACCGAGACTATAATGGTTTTAAGTACCTTCATTATCAGAAAATCCCACTGCAGGTATAGGTCCGACATGAAAAGGTCGCATCATTTCATTGTCTTCGTGTTCGACGATATGGCAATGCCAGACAAAAAAACCTGGGATATCAAATTTTGCCTTAATCCGGGTGATTTCTTCGGGATATGCAATCACAGTGTCTTTCCAACCGCTTTCCCAGTCTTCCGGGGATTGTGTGCCGTCAGTCCCACGTCCAAGTACTCTGAACATTACCTGATGTACATGGATTGGATGAGCGTCCGCGGTAAAATTGTGAATCTCCCATTCTTCAGTATCTCCCACACCCGGATTCTCGGTTATCGGATCACTCCAGGAAAGAGATTCTCCAGTTTCACTGGGACTGACCGTACCAAGGAATGCCGCTGTCGGACCAAAAGGAACATCGCTTTGAGTATCGTATTCAATGCTTCCATCAGGATTTTCTTTTATGAATACTGTACCGGATTCTTCCTCATTTAGGGAAACTTTGCGCGTAGTATCCGGGGTACCAAGATCATTGATTGCAGGAAGTACTAAGTCCATAGGAGGAGTGCTTTTATCCTCTCCTGTTGCAGCTATTGTTTTAAATTGCATTACCTGGCCCGTGGTGTCCGGATCGGCCATTTCATAATCAACTCCTTCAACTCCCCCTCCGAAAGGCTCATCCGGGGCTAGATTTTTCAATACTATATTTGTCCCTTCAGCCACATCTGTGAAATCAACTATTACATCTGCCCGTTCAGCGGGTGACATCAGCAATTGGCTCAATTGGACCGGATTCGGAAGGAATCCTCCCTCAGACCCGATCTGGTAAAATGGCAGGTCATTCTCAAACTTTAGGATGAGAAACCGGGAATTACATCCATTCAGAAACCGGAAGCGGTAACGTCGTTTTTCCACTTCAAGATATGGCCATGTATTCCCGTTTACTACAATAGTGTTTCCAAAAAACTCAGGATTCCAGATGGGGGAGACATCACTCTTTCCACCGGATGCATCTTCCGGTATGAATGGGATATTTAATTGATCCTCATCCAGTCCCTCAAAGAATGCTCTGTTATCAGGATAGAACAATGATCCGTCCTCTTCAAAGGACCGGTCCTGAATCACGATTGGTATTTCATAATAAGTGCCGAATGGATTATCTCCTGTTCCAGGAGCCGGACCAGGTAAAGTGCCTGTAATCTGATCTGCTTCTCCTCCGCGTATTAGATAAAATCCTGCTGGACCTGCATATACATTCAATCTGGTCATGCCCATGCTGTGATCGTGATACCATAAGGTAGTTGCCCGCTGATCATTGGTATAATTAAAAACTGCCGAACCGGGTGACCAGTTTAAACTGTATTTGTCTTTGTAATAATCGTAAAATGTTCCGGTTTTGGCATAATCCTGAGGTATGTCAATAGCATCCGGTAAATACCATGCTTCTGCATATCCGTCACTTTCTTCAGCAGCATGGGCCCCATGCACATGCGTGACCATTGGTACCGGGCCTTTGTAGGGCAAAGGATCCATTCCTTTTTTATCTCTTCCCGCTGAACCGCCGGGTGGATTAGCCCAGTGAAGGGTTTGATCCACAGGGAGAATATGTGGCAAGTAATTTCCGTTAGTGTCCTTAAGTTCGTTTATCCACTTTACTTCCATTTTCTTATTGTGGGTGGCCTCGATGGTGAAAGAAGGGAAATTATAAGTGCCTCCTTCTCCAACAGTTCCAGGATGATTAACCGAGCCATATCCCCAAACAACAGAAGGTTGTAATCCCAGGCTGGTTGGTAAAATATGCTGCTGGAATTGTCTGACAGAAATTTCATATGTATCCATATCCTGTGCAATTATGCCGGGCATCGCAGGTGGTTTTACAAGTGGAGTTTCGTATTTTGGAATATTTACCGGATCAAGAGAATTCGACCAGATAAATTTCGTGTAGGCTCTTTGAAGTCTTGCTTTCCATGGAATCAATACACCAATTCCAAGAAGTGAGATTGTTTTTGCAAATTTTCTGCGTTTCATCTCTTTTAATATAAGGTTCGTTAATAAGTTCTGAAATTAAAGATACTTCAATTTCAACACCAGTGAATTTGTCTTTGAAAAAGAATTGATAATGAAAGAGATCAATTACTCATGAGAAACTAAATTAAAGTTCTAAGCAATGATTTTATATCAGGGTGTTTTTCTACAATCCGGTATACGTCGCACTGTCTGCAGTCTGTGTTTCTACATTCCCTCCCTTTCTCTGATGCTTCCCAGCATGGATGCGTGGTTGCATAGTAAGCCTGGCAATGATTTCGCTCTTTTACAGAGCATGAACGAATTGCCCAACAGGGAACAAGCGCAAGAATAGCTCTGATCCCGGCAAAATTTAATCCATGTTCGTTTAATTGCTCATGTATAAATTTTAACCGGAAAATGTCCACCTGAGAAAATAAATGTCGATCTGATTCCTTTTTGAATGGAATTATTAATCCTTCGTTAATGTATTGCCTGATAGAATGACCAGGTATACCAGAAAGTATGGAGACTGTACCGACTGTGAATACCGGACTAGTGCTTTCTAGAAGATTTTCAACCACAGGTTTATTGTTTAGCCGGGCAATATATTTCCAGATTCTAAATTACGAAAAAATGAATATATGTAAAAGTTATGATAGAATACTTATAAATAGTATTAAATAATACACAAAAGAAGAATCAAACAATGCGCATAAGTATTATTTATCATACATTGGTAACCAATCATTCTTTAATATTATCCAAATATGAAACTTTATGAAAAAGAAAAATTTCTTGAAACAAACTTGTTTTATGTGCTTCGGAATAATTGCGTTATTAATGTCCTCCTGCGATGATTCAGATGATGGTCCCGACATGAATCAGCAAGCTTTTGATGCTGCAGATGTAGTTAACGGGGGTAGAATGTATGATAAATTCTGGGCCGATGAAACAAATTTTACGGATCCCGCAGATCCGGGTGTAAATCTGGCAACAATCACAGATTATGGTGACTTCTATCGTTGCAAAGGATGTCATGGCTGGGACCAGCTGGGGAATTCGGCATCTTATATTGACCGTGGGCCAAAAACATCAAGGCCCAGTGTTGCTTCAAATAACGTACACCAATTTGTTGCCACAAATAGTATCAGTGACATTTTTGATGCAGTTAAAAATGTTGGAGGAAGAGATGTTGATGCTTCTTTGACAAGCGATGGGACAAATGGCCAGGGTGATGGTCACCCGGATTTCAGTAAAATACTTTCAGATGAACAGATTTGGGACCTGGTCAAATTTCTTAAAGCAGGAGCATTTGATGTCACACAGTTGTATACAATTCAAACAAGTGGGACTTATCCTTCTGGTTCAAGGTCATTTACCCATGTAGGAGCGGGTGGAGATGTATCTGCCGGAGTAACTTTTTATAGTGACAATTGTGCTTCCTGTCATGGAGCTAATGGTAGGGATAATGGCAATGGGATTATTATTCAATATAATCAGGATATAGGCAGATCAATAGGAGAATTTGTTCGTGAAAAGCCATATGAATTACAGCATAAAGCTGTATACGGAAACCTTGGAAGTTCTCCTGAGATGCTTGGAGTAAATAGCGCCAACATAGATGATATCAAGAATATGTTTCTTGCTCTATCAGATACGACTGCCTACCCCGATCTATAATATATATAGTTATAAATATCAAATGTTTCAATCAGGGTCCTGCACAAAAGTCTGTATTATGGTTGATTTCTTCTTATTCAGAATTTCAAACGGATCGAAAAATAGAGTATTGGAAAGTTGACGTCTGGTAAACAATTTATTATTAAAACACGAATTAAAAATGTAAAGAAGAAAAAAACTCTTCTTCTGTTGATTCTATTTTCAATAAGCATTTTAACTTGTGAAAAGACTAATGAAGAAAACGAAGGGGATGATTTTGAGGCTCTTGATTTTTTTGAGGAGGAAATCCTTGGGAAATGGACCAGGTATCACAGTTATGATGGTTCAAGAGATTACATTATTCTAAATTCTGATAGGACCATGTGTAAGTGGGAAAAGCTCAGTTCCGGAGGTAAAAAGGGCTATAAAAATTATGGCTACTGGAAATTAGTTAAGGAAACCGGATCAAGCAATGTGTGGATAATTTATCGAGGAAGCACGAAAGAAACTGCCGCCGACTCCGGTGATGAGTTTCATTACACATCGGATGAGATTTGGCGGGGAGGATACTCAAACTTAAGAATGAGCAGAACAACTTCTTCGGTCACTTTTGAAGAATAATTGACACTCAATTATTCTTCAAAACGTAGCCTTACATTTTCCAGGCTTTCGCTTGAACCGACCAGTGTTACAATATCTTTCTTCCTCAACCTGGTATATCCATGGGAGATTATCATTTGTCCTTTGCGGGTTACAGAAAGTATGATAATGTCATGGGGAAGGTGTAAATTCCTTAAGGCCATTTTATGCAGGTTTGGATTTTGAACCTCCAGCGTAACCGTATCCTGGTTTTCTTCCATTCCAAGCAATAATGATGTAGCCTGGGGTGAACGCACAAAATGGTCCAATAGACTGACAATGGCTGTCGAGGGTTCGACGATCAATGCTCCAAGTTCATGAAAGCGATCAAAATTATTACGGTCATGTAATCGTACCACAATTTCTTTTGTTCCAAAATGTTCAAATGCCAGTTCGCAAATCTGAAAATTCTCATCATCGGATAGCATTGTAACAATTGTCTCTGCTTTGGAGGCATCAAGTTCCTGCATGCATTCCACCGAAAGATCTGAAATCCGGTGGATATTAATCCCTGAGGTTTTCATATCGCCGATATCGGATTTCAGTGTTGCCATCTTAACATCCCAGTGATGTTCCTGTAATTGACGAGCCAGGGCCAATGACTGGCTTTCAAGACCAAAAATCAATGCGCTTCGCATACTTACTAATTCAGGGGCTACTGCCCGTCCATGTCCCTCGCCGGCAAGGTTAATAGCCCATTTAAATATTGGGGGACCAACAATCTGGTTCAGAACAATGACGGCAACAATAATGGTTGCGAAATCTGTTCCCCATCCGATAAATTCGCCAGCCACCGCAGCGGTGAGTCCAAGGCTCACACCAGCCTGCGTTACATAGGGCATCCAGGCAATCCTGTTCAGACGAGCCGGATCTCCCCCAAGTGATCCTCCCACAAAACCTGCAATCACAAGGGCTACCAGCCTGATCACAAATAGTGCTATGGCAATTGACCAGACAGTAGCCAAAATCCCCAGAGAGATTGAGGCACCGATAAGGGTAAAAAATATAACATATACAGCAGTTCTGGAATCGTGCAATATTTTTAGAAATTCATCCTGGTGTTTGCTGTAATTTGTAATAATGAAACTTGCTATTATACATATCAGCAAGGGCTCAATAAAGATCTCATAGTTAAAATACAGCAGACTCCATTCACGTAAATAGTGAGACAGAGTAAATATTCCATACCCGGCAAGCAGGATCAAAATAGTTTTTACTATTGCTTTAGTTTTTAAAAAAATAATGAACCCAATGAGTTTTGAGAGTCCATACCCGAGGATAAAGGCAAACAGCAGATCAAATATTAGCAGAAAAATAAATATCAGGTTAAAACTAGTTCCATTTATTAGTCCCTCTCCAATGGAAAGTATAACAGTGAATAATATGATAACCAGGAAGTCAGTCAAAACCGTAACTCCGATAGCAGTTTGGGTGAATGGTCCTTTTGCCCGCATCTCATGGACCACGGCTATAATGGATGCCGGAGATCTTGCAACAAAAATGGTTCCGGCCAAAAGAGATACTGCTACTTTAGATTTCGTATTCATACCCTGCATAAAAGGGATGTATTCCGCAATAAAATATACAGCCAGACTTCCCAGAATAAAGGTTACAATCAACTGACCCAGGGTCATACCTGTAATGCTCCTGAAGCGGTTTCTCAATTCCCGCAAGTATAACTCCGCCCCAACCGTGAAAGCAATGAAAGCAAGAGCAAAATCATTTACAAAGTCAAGATTAGCTATGGCTTCCCGGGGAATCAGATCCAGAACATAGGGCCCTGCAATAATCCCCATGAAAAGAAGACCGGTGACAAGTGGAAGTTTTATCCTAAGGAAAAGTTTGGATATCTGATTCGAGGCAACCGCGATTATTATAAAACCGGTTAAGAAAATCAGTATTTGCAAAAAATTCTCCATTGACAATGCCCAATCTATAGCTTTGTAAAGCTCAAGATAAACCATTTCCGGATACTATTTTGAAATATAATTGGCAGTTAAATCAGTATTACCAGCTGTGAAGGGTGAATCCGGAGGGTCTCCTGATTATGATATATTAATATTTCTAAATAAGATATGCGGGTCCGAAAATATTCAGGACAATGTTTGTGGGCTATCCAGACGGGTAAAGAAGGTATGTGGCGTCAAGGTATTAAACAGTCTCCAAATTATTTATTTTGTTAATCATTATTGAAACCTGAGTACCTTCGATTTCGTTAAACACTTGAAAAAAAGAACTAAATTTATATATACGTAATACTTATAAACCATGAAACTACAATTAAAAACCCTCGCTGCACTTGCAGTATTTGCTCTAGCTGTTACTTCCTGCTCAAAAGATGACGGAGGAGATGGAGTACCCTTCAGCCAGAAGTCTGTCGAAGAAAACAAAAGGGTAGTTGAAAACTCTGCCATTCAGGTCGCTAATACGATAGATGAGATGAAAGACCTTGAAACTACGGATGCTGCTGTCAGCCTTGGCAATCTTTTCGATATGGCAGATCCTCTGGAGTCTAAAACGAAGAAAAAGTCGAAAGTCTCTGCAACCATTGGTGTTATTGCCGGGATACAAACTGGTGACAACAGTATTCATGACCTTTTTACCGTAATGAAATCACCCGGAGAGTTGGGTGAGGATCCCGAAACCCTTCAGGAAATCTGGGATGAGGTTATTGGGACATATTCCTGGAATGCGGAGACAAAAACCTGGGATTACGCCGCAAATGTGGACAAGGTCGTATTTGAATTTCCTTCCACTGATGGGGGGATGTCGAATGATGCTGCTCTGACGGTATCCAATTATGCCGGAATAACCACCAGTAATCCGCTTGATACGGAGTATAGTGGTGATCTGCCTGCTTCCCTGAATATGGATCTGAAAGTTGGCAGTAAGACCTTAATCGATTATGTATTCTCCGCTGAATACAACAGCGACGGGATTCCAACAAAAGTTGCCTCAGACCTTACCATTGAATCCTTTATGTTCACGGTTGACCTTACAAACAGCAATACAGAAGTATCTGCCAGCTATAAGTTCACTCACGGAGAAAAAGTCATTATGGAAATTACCGGCTCTACCCAGGGTGATTTCTCAGATGCGAATATTGAAGCAAATACTGAAACTCACACCGATACGTGGACCTGGACTAACTATGTGTGGAATGATGCAACTCAACAATATGATGAGATTGAGGTAACTGAGATAGATGAATGGGAAGAAGTCAACGCGGAAGAGATAGCCCGTTCAGCAAATGCCAAATTCCAGGTGGTTGATATTGCAATCATGGGAAATGTAAATATCAAGGCACTTGTGGATGAACTGGACCAGATATATCCTGATGATTATTGGGATCAGGAGGATTTTGATGAGAAAGCCGCTGCAGATAAAGAAGCCGAAGTCATTAATAAATATCTGAACCTGTACGCTCTCAATGTAGTAGCAAATGAGAAGATAGCAGAAGCAGAAGCTTACGTTGTTCAGGAAAACTATGGTGGGGAATATTATGATTATTGGATTGACCTCCGCCTTAAGTTTGGTGACGGGTCCTTTGTCGATATGGACACCTATATGGAAGAGGGATTCGAAGATTTTATTAAGGAGATCAACTCAATGATTTCCGAATTGAATGGTGAATATAACTGGGGACTGGAAGCAATAGATTACTAGTAAACCAAAAAAGATACTGAAAAGATGCCGGGCTGTGAGGTCCGGCTTTTTTATTGCCCGCTTGCAAAGACCGTATCAACAGTTGACCCATAGCCACTCCAGATACCATAGCCATCACCCGTAATATTTGATTTTATTTCACTTAGGGAGGAAGCAAAAGGATTGGTGGCATTCAGCAATTCATCCTGGTATGAGTTCCAGAACTCAAAGGATGCCCTGTCTATTGTACTTAATTTAATGACTGTTGTCTCACCAATCCGGAAGTAATTATCATCTTTGGTCGAAAGGTAGGTTTCAGGGGCACGGAAAAGGCTCAGGCGGATTTTTCCCCCGGGGAAATACTGGTCATTAATGGCCATAATGAACGCAGAAATAAATTTATCATCCAGTCCTAATCGCTGGGTGAATATCCGGTAGTAATTTTTCTCTTCCGGTGGATCCCTGAATTCCAGCACCAGGTAACCAAGACTGTCTTCTCCTTCCAGCAATACAAAATAGGATGTATCGATTGATACCGGTTCAGGGATAGATGTTTCTGCCAGGACTTTTTTACCTCCGTATTCTGCAGTTAATGTGTACGTCTTACCGGATTCACCGAATATATCGTTGCCAGCATAATAGTAGGGTGGGAAGTATCTGTTGTCTTTTCGCAGGATCAATACCTCCGAATTTTCCCCGTCATCAATTGTTACCTTGGCTCTTGAGAGCACCAGGTCCCTGAGAGATGCAGAATCTATAGTAGCAAAATAGGGGGAATTGGCCGTAAGAAATACTTTTGCCTGTGAACCATTTTCGATCCAGCCGTCAACTACGATCCTGGAATCGGGATCGGGAAGATCAAACTCCAGGTCCTGGTTGCATGAAGCCAGGACTGTACAGACAGCCACCCCTATGAAAACCTTATGTATCTTTCTCCAGTTCATGTTTTAAAATTCAAACCTCCAGCTAAGGGATGGGATAATGGGAAACAGGGATACCATCTTTGGCTGGATGTCGAGGCTGTATTTTTCCAGATCACCGCTGGTTTCAAAAAAGATGAAGAAGGGATTTGCACGGTTATAGACATTGTATATGGAAAAATTCCAGGATGAAATATTCCCCCGGGGTGTGACCCTTGTCCGGGTGGCAGACAAATCCAGCCTATGGTAAGCGGGCATCCTGAAATTATTTACTCCCCCGTATTCATTAACAAGGTTTCCCTGGATAATATACCTTCCCACGGGAAGTGTAAAAGCATTTCCGCTTACATATATAAATACAGAGGAGAAACTCCATAGTTTATTGACCTTGTAGATGCCGGCGATGGAGATATCATGCCTCCTGTCAAATTTGGCAGGGTATACCTTGCCCTCGTTAATGCGCTCAAATTCTTTCTCAGTTCTGGATATTGTGTAACCAATCCAGCCGGTAAGTACCCCGGTCTTTTTACGAAGAAAAAACTCTGCCCCGTAAGAGCGGCTGTTTCCAACTGCAAGGTTATCCTCCAGGCTCATATTAAGGCTGTTGTTTATTACCCCCCGGATAAATTCCAGTTGGTTCCTGGATGATTTGTAATAGCCCTCCAGGGAAGTTTCATATTGCTTGCCAAACAGGTTCCTGAAATACCCCAGGGTCCACTGGTCACCATATTCCGGTTTAATATTCCGGGTACTTGGAATCCAGGTATCCATAGGCAGCGAGACCGTTGCGGAGGTCGCCAGGTGAACGTATTGAGCCATGTGCATGTAGGACGCCTTTATGGAGGATATTTCATTGACCTGGTATCTGGCTGAGAGGCGGGGTTCCAGGTGGTGATAGAAGGCAAGGGACTCCCCCCGCGGATACATAATTGAATCGGTTATCAATGAACTCTCATCATAAATGTATTCCTTATATGGGCCTACCTGGCTAAAAAATGAGTAACGAATGCCTGCTGCCAGGCTGAATTGATCGCTCAGGCGAAACTCATCTTCAAGGAATACACCACCTTCGTAAGCATATAGTTCATTGAAATCCAGGAAGTTAAGAGCAAGCCCTCCGGCATCAACATCAATATCATTAGGTACAAAAGTATGACGGGTGAGATCGAGTCCCCCGGTCAGTTTATGATTTTCACTGAAGTAATTGACCTTGCTTTTAATTGTATAGTCCCGTATGGAAGACACCAGTCCAAAAGCATAATCGGACTGGTTACCTGTGAGGCCAAAATCATAATGTGAATATGAAATGGACGTACCGAGAGAAAGGTAGTCTGAAAATACATGTGTCCACCTGCCCGAAACGATGGCATTGCCCCAGTTCATTTTACTTTCACCGCGGACCGAGGAACGGGTCATACCATATTTGTCTTTTCCGTAGTAGGCCGAAACATTTAAATAATCCTTGTCGCCAATGCGATGCGAGATCCCTGCATTAAAATCATAAAAATTATATGTGCTTTCATGAAAATAGGGTGAGGAATTCTTTACCAGTGGAGTAATGATGGGTTTCACAAACAAGTCAACAGATGCCCGCCGGGCAGAAACCACGAAGCTTCCTTTGTCGCGGTTAAATGAACGGTTTAATGAAATCCTGGAGGATATAAGGCCAATCTGTCCCTTCACCCTTAGCGAATCACTTCTTCCAAGCTCAGAATTTATCCTTACAACGGATGACAATCTTCCTCCGTATCGGGCCGGGATCCCTGATTTAATAAGGCTTACTCCTGTAATAATATCCGGATTGAATACACTGACAAACCCAAGCAGGTGTCCAGGATTATAGATGACAGCGTTATCGAATAATACCAGGTTCTGGTCGACTCCTCCACCGCGGACAAAAAATCCGATGCCTCCTTCGGTACTGGATTGCACTCCCGGTGTCAATTGGAGGAACCGGATGGGATCGGATTCACCCAGGATGGCCGGAAGTCCGGAGATTTCTTCCTGTTTAAGCCGAATCTCGCTCATCTGAACCGAACTCACATAATCACTCCTTGCCTCGGCAGTTACCCTTACCTCCTCGTATTCTATGCTTACAGGATGCAGATAAAAATCTATAACAGAAGATTGCCTGGTTTGTATTATAGTGTCAATCTGTTCAAATCCCAGGTAGGAGATTATAATTCTATGTTCTGAATCACCGTTGATTAATAACCTGTACCTTCCGGAATCATCACTTGTGGTCCCTTTTCCTGATCCAACATCAAGAATTGAAGCACCTGTAAGGGATGTCCCATTTGAGGAATCAATTATTCTACCACTGATGGAGATCTGTTCCTGTCCACTGGACATGGCATAATTTGCCAGTAGAACAAACAAAAAGAGAATTGCCCTTTTGACCGATACGTTCCCGGTGGTTTGAACCTCCGAGGTCTCTGACCTATGGACAATATTTAATAAGTGATTCTTCAAACCAAAAATGAAACGATAATGTTACCAAATTATTTTGGCTATATTGCCTTTACTGACTAAATCTAGACACACATTGATACAATGATACCAGATGTTTTTCGACAGCTTCAACGCCACCTGGATAATATGCCGGTCCCTTTTCCGGAGACCAAATCAGGTGTTGAAATCAACCTGCTTAAACATCTGTTTGATGAAGAAGAAGCCAGCATTGCCCTGAAGCTAAGTGCCCTGGCAGAGTCGGTCGACAAAATTCACAGCCGGTTTAAGGCCGGGGAGATCACAAAAGACCTTTTAGCATCCAGGCTTGAGGGACTTTTTGATAAGGGTGCCATCATGTGTATACAGAATCCAAAAAAGGGTCCAATGTACAGCAAGATCCCGCTTGTTATCGGGATCTTCGAATACCAGGTTGACCGGATAACAAAAGAGCTGGCAGAAGATTTCTTCAAATATGAGGATGATGGATTTGCCGAAGCTTTTCTCAGGAGTAAAACCAAGCAGATGCGTACCATCCCGGTAAATGTCCGGATTGATCCTGAATTTGCGGTTGGGAGCTATGACAATGCAAGGGCCATTATTGAAAAATCACCGGGACCCTTTGCAGTGATGAACTGCGTATGCCGCCAGGCTAAGGATAAAATGGAAGAACCCTGCAAGCAGACCGACATTATGCAAACCTGTTTTACCCTGGGTACCGCGGCCAGTTTTATGATGGAAAGGGGAGTAGCAGAGAAGCTCACTAAAGATGAAATAATCAGCCGTATTACCCTGGCAGAAAAAGAAGGCATGGTCTTGCAGCCGGCAAATACTCAGGAGCCAACGTTTATTTGTTGCTGCTGTGGATGTTGTTGCGGAGTACTATCGGCGGCTAAAAAATTCCCCGAACCTGCTGAACTGCTGCAGACCAACTTTTATGCAAAGATCGATCCTGAGAACTGCACAGCCTGTGGAGAATGCATGGAGATATGCCAGATGGATGCTCTTATATCGGTAAATAATCACACCGAAGTTTTGAGAAGTCATTGTATCGGATGTGGTAATTGCCTGAACGTTTGTGCTACTGAAGCCATTTCCCTGTTGAAAACCGGGAAAGAAACCATTCCCCCGAAGGACAGCAGGGAGATGTACAAAAAAATGATCATGGAACGCTATGGTGTCTTGGGTACCCTCAAAATCATGGGAAAAGCTGCATTGGGGAAGAAGATATAATTCAACACCTTTTGACAGAAATCGCCCACAGATTACTCGCCCAGAGGCACAAGGTAGATGTTCCGGAACTCGATTGGACCTCCTTCAGATTGAAGGGAGATCCTTCCTGATTGCAATGATGATTCAGAGGCAATATTCTGGACTACACCATTCACGATCAATTCAATTTTATCCTCATCACAGGTAATGTCGTAGACATTCCATTCACCCGGGGCATTTTCACTGCTCTCCTCTAATTTTGGGATTCCTTTTGTTCGTTTTCCCTCAGGAGGAACCTGGTAGGTTGAATCTCCAATGTTTACCGCTGTGCCATTTCCCATGAGAACAAAGCCTCCGGCATTTCCGGTTTTCAGTTGTGCCTCGACACATTCTGGCCATTGAGAATCTTCTATCCCCTGGCAGTGAATAAAAACACCGCTGTTGCTTGGTTCCGCAGTCCACCGCCATTCCAGATGCAATTTGTAATTGCTGTATGAATCACTGGTAATCAAGTAACCCCATGGGTCCCCCGATACCAGGATATTACCATCCTTAACCTGGTAAACCTCATCAGGATTTGTAATGGAATCAAAAACAACACCGGTCCAGTTACTAAGGTCTGAACCATTGAACAGGGAAACCTTATTCTCCTGTGAACAGGATGCCATAATAATGCCGGATACTACAAGAACTGCTATGCGAAAAATGTTTTTAGTCATCGTTTTATGGATTTAGATTGCTTTTGCGAAGGTACAATAATAAGCCCTTTTATCATATCTTTATCAAAATCGCTAACCATGAAATCAAACAAACTAATAGTTTCGCTGGTCCTGTTCGTTTGTATTGGAGGTATTTCTGCACAAACAGAGAATGGAATATCACTTGTGGAGGAAGCAACGATCGAGTCCACCGTTCTCAATGAAGAAAGAAACATCAGAATCTACTTTCCGAGAGATTACCATTCATCGGATATCAGGTACCCTGTATTGTACCTTCTTGACGGTGGAACACATTTCCAGCATGCCGTCTCAGCTGTAAACTTCCTGAAGGTTCATGATAAAACACCAGATATGATTATCGTGGCTATTATTAATGTAGATCGCAACAGGGATTTTTCACCGGTACATGATGAAGGTGCACTAACTTCAGGAGGAGCAGAAAAGTTCCTGGAATTTGTGTCTGATGAACTTGTCGCAAACATGGATAGGGACTTCAGGACTTCGGGATTTAATATACTCATGGGGCACTCCTTAGGGGGCACTTTTGCTACCTATGCTTTATTTACAAAGCCGGAAATATTTGATGCTTATATTGCCATAAGTCCCTATCTGCAATTTGCAGATAATTATCTTGTTAATAAATCTCTGGAATCCTTGAAGCCTTATGAGGATAAGGGTAAATATTTCTATATGACGGTGGGTAATGAACCAGATTACTATCAGGCCCTCGATGCATTCTCTTCAGCTATGAAACTGAGAACTGAAGGCACTGTGGATTTTAAATATGATAAGATGTTGTCTGAGGATCATAGTACGGTTCCATATATCAGTTTGTTCAATGGACTCAGGTTTGTTTTTTCCGAATGGGAATTTCCCCGGGAGAAACTTCAAATAGGACTTGAAGCTGTCGATGCACATTATGTTTCCGTATCCTCGAAATACGGGTATGAAATTAAGACACCTGAAAATATTATCAACCTGCTGGGTTACACCCACCTTCAAAATAATGAAATAGAGCGGGCGATTTATGTTTTTAAGGAAAATGTGAAGCGCTATTCCGGGTCGGCGAATGTTTACGACAGCCTGGGTGATGCTTATGAGAACGATATCCAGTACAAGCTCGCCGCAAAAAATTATCAGAAGGCCTACGAGCTGGGGCTCGAGTTAAACGACCCAAACACAGCTATCTACAAGAGAAACATGGAAAGGGTACAGAAGTAAAAACCCATGAGAATAAGATTGAAATCAGTACCTGCCAGGCAAAAACAATTGAATGTATACAGATGAGAATTCTTAAAATCGGTTTTAGTATTCTACTGATCACCTTTCTGCCAAAACAGCAATCTGGTGCTCAGACCGTTGAACTTGCCCGGGAATCTGAACAGGTCATGCTGCTGGCAACCCGGTACATGGTTGAAGAGGTCAGTACAAACGGGGGATATGTCTGGTATTATCTGCCTGATTTTTCGCGGAGATGGGGTGAGATGGAAGCCTACAAGACGATGATATGGGTCCAGAGTCCGGGTACCATCAGCATGGGACACCTCTTTCTGGATGCGTACCATGCAACGGGAGATGAGTATTACTACCAGGCAGCAGCAAAGTCTGCATCGGCTATTATCTGGGGACAAAATCCGGAAGGCGGGTGGAATTATATAATCGATTTTGCCGGTGACCGGTCCCTGAAAAACTGGTACAATACAATTGGCAAAAATGGCTGGCGCCTGGAAGAGTTCCAGCATTATTACGGAAACTCCACTTTTGATGACGATGTCAGTTCCAATGCCGCAAGGTTCTTATTAAGAATGTACATTGAAAGGCTGGACCCAGCATGGAAGCCGGCCCTGGATATGGCAATCAACTTTGTTCTGGAAAGCCAGTATCCTCTGGGGGGGTGGCCGCAACGATATCCCCTGAAATATGATTTCAGCAAAAATGGGAATCCGGATTACACCTCTTTTTACACATTCAATGATGGAGTTGTATGGGAAAATGTAAATTTTCTAATTCACTGCTACCATACCCTGGGACAAGAACGTTTTCTTGATCCCATCCTGAGGGGAATGGATTTTTACCTTGCTTCCCAACATGAAAGCGGAGCCTGGGGACAACAGGTAACAATGGACCTCAAACCGGCAGGTGCCCGGACTTATGAGCCGGAATCACTGTTGCCATCAGACACCTACGAGAATGCAATGTTGCTGTTGAAATTTTATCAATACACAGGTAATGAAAAATTCCTTGACGGTGTTCCGCCTGCCATCGAATGGCTCAGAAAAACAATGCTGCCTGAGAGTATGATGGGGAATAGCAGGTACACCCATCCGACCTTTGTAGAGCTGGGTACAAACAAACCCCTCTTTGTTCACAGGAAGGGATCAAACGTGAAATATGGCTACTATTATTTCGACTACCAGGATGATAACCTGCTGTCGCATTACGGAGGTAAAACAGTAATAAAAATTGACAATCTGGAGCAGGAATACAAGCGGATTGCAGTTCTTTCACCTGAGGATGCCTCCAAAAATTCACCTCTGAAGATTGAGATTTACAATGGTGAAGCTACTCCTCAACGATTCTTCAACCCGGAACGAAATGGTGTATCTGTCCCAGATGAAGACCAGGTAAAAGAAATATTACAGTCCCTCGATAATAAAAACCGCTGGCTCGTCAAACATGGAATAACCAGCAATCCATACATTGGTGATGGACAGAAGCAGGATTTAACGGATGAGTATGCTTCCAGGCATGTGGGCGATGAAACAGATACCTCTCCCTTCAGGGACCCTTCTGATCAGCAGTACATTTCAACCTCAAAGTATATCCAAAACATGCACCTGTTGATCAGCTATATTCGATCCATAAGTGATAATTAAGAAAACCTGGGCGGAAGATCCATGCCAACTTGCATTATTACGCCTGATTCCACAGCGCATTTCCGAACAAATTTCAATTTTCTATTTCATTTTTTTTTAGATATATTTAATCTGGGGTATGCACTTAAAACATATTGATTTTCTGAGTAATATTGGGGGTTATGAGAATCCCCAAAAGTCAAATAGAATTTGAGAGAATGTTCACAACCGAGGAGCAATGTATAGAATATTTAATGGAGCTTCGTTTTCCTG
>DRHS01000184.1 GCA_011053095.1 Bacteroides sp. | reverse complement strand
TAGTTGCAGCTGCAATTTTTTCTCATGAATTATAGTCTGGCTTCCTTTAACAAGCATCTCACTGTATTCATTCAGGGCAGCCTCAAAATCCGATCTGGCCTGCTTTGACAGCTATGACCTGGCATTTCATATATCACAATTTCCAATTCCCGTCCTTACAGGTATTGGTCATGAACAGGACGATACAATAACCGACCTGGTCGCCCATACAAAATTAAAAACCCCGACTGCAGTAGCAGGATTCCTCATAGACATACTTGCTGATTTTGAGGCTGCCCTGAATGAATACAGTGAGATGCTTGTTAAAGGAAGCCAGACTATAATTCATGAGAAAAAATTGCAGCTGCAACTATTCCAGCAAAGGATTGGTTCCGGATCGCGGGCATTTATGGCAGATAAAACCGAGGATTTACTCAGGGTAACCGGAAGAGGCAGGCATATTATTCAGAAAACAATCGGAGATCACAGAATCCGGATTCTGCGTCTGGGTGAACAGCTTAAAAACAGTTCAAGGAACCTGCCTGACAGGAAAAAGGTGGAATTACTGCATGCTTACGGGAGGTTAAAGCAACATGTATCTCTATTCCTGGAACATGAGAAAAAAAGACTGGTCCACCATGCCAAACTAAAGTCCTATGCAGAACCGGAACAGATACTGAAACTTGGATTTTCTGTTTCAAGATATAAGGGAAAGGCTTTGAAAGATATCGCAGGATTGAAGATGGGAGAAATTATTGAGACCGAATTGAATACCGGAAAAATCAGGAGCGAAATAACAGACCTCGAAAAAAAACTTTACATTCGTAAGACAAAGGAAGAAACCAGCTGATATATGCTTCGCATTATTTTTTCATTATTTCTGCTTTTACTGATGCTGCCGCGTCCCGTATTCTCTCAGGTGCGCGCCCGGATTGACAGTCTGGAGAGACTAATGGAGGAAGCAACTCCCGAAGAACATGTACTCATCTTCTGCCAGATATCTGAGGCCTACTGGCAGCAATCTTTCGATACAAGCCTGTTGATGGCAATCCATGCAAATAATCTTGCACAGGAATTGGAAATTCCTTCGCTAAAAGCCAACTCCCTTTATATGATTGGCAACGCCTATTATCTTCTGGGTGATTATCCAAACAGCATGGACTATTATATCCAGGCTCTGGAATTGCGTGAAGAGCTTGGAGACAGCAACAGTATTGCAAGTTCATATAATAATATCGGGGCTGTATTCCTGCATATGGATGATGAAAAATCGGCCCTTGAGTATTTTAAGAAGGCCGGAGACATTTTCATTGCCCTTGAGGATGACACCCAATTGTTTCCCATTCTAAATAATATTGGAGCTGTTTATGTCGATACAGATATACTTGATACTGCAATCCTGTATTTTACTCAGGCTTTAGAAATAGCCGAACAGAACGGTGACGAGGTCAATAAGTCCATAGCACTTGCTAACCTGGGGGAGACAACCCTGTCTATGGGACTTTATTCCCAATCAGAGGATTTCCAGGAAAGAGCCTATAATATCAGCAGTAAACTGGGTGATAAGGCCATGATGGCAACTATACGTTCAAATTTGGGTAATCTTTACCTGAAAAGGAAGGAGTATTCTCTTGCGTTGGCATCCTTCCAGGAAAGCCTGTATCTCGCCGGAGAGATCAATTCTCTTCCAATAATGCAGGAAAATTATAAGAATCTCACGGAGTATTATAATCTACGTGGAGAATATAAACAGGCTCTTCGTCTTTATAAGATGTATTCTGCGGTAAAGGACAGTATTGTATCTCAGGAAGGGCTGATGCGTATTAAAGAGTTGGAATTGAAATCCAATGCAAGATCACTACAGCAGGAAATCGAATTGCTGAGAATGGATAATGAAATTCAGAATCTGAAGGGAACAAGGCTCAAATATGGAATCATTTCCCTCGTGGTTGTAATTTTAGCTCTGATACTTCTTTTTGTCCTTTATTTTCAGCGTAACCGGTTTAAAAGGGAGACAACAAAGCTTGTTGAGGGAAAGAACCGGGAGCTGGAAAAAGCAAATATAAAACTACAGGAATCTGAAACACATCTCAAGGAGCTAAATTCTACAAAGGACAAATTTTTCTCAATAATCGGACACGATCTCAGAAATCCCCTTAATGCCTTGCTGGGTTTCAGTGAATTAATCTCGGGAAATTCCAGTGAATACTCTGCTGAGGAGATACAGAAATACAGTAAAATAATAAACGAGGCTGCTAAAAACATCCACCTTCTGATTGAGAACCTTCTTGAATGGTCTCGTTCCCAATCCGGTAATATAGAATTTAAACCAAGGGTGGGAGAACTTGCACCCCTTGTTGAGGAGATTGTAAGAATATTTGAGATCCAGGCGGAGAAAAAGGATATCTCCATAAACCTGAAAATTCCTGAAGGTACAAGTATATATGCTGACAGGAACCTCCTTTCGACGATTCTCAGGAATCTCATAAATAATGCTGTAAAATATACTCCTAAAAAAGGAACCGTAACAATTTCAGTGTCAGAGAGTGAGGAAGGAGTCACAATAACCGTCAGGGATTCGGGTGTTGGAATGAGCGAAGACCAGATGGAAACTTTGTTCAGCCTTGTCCACGGCCCATCAACCTCCGGTACTGCTGAGGAAAAGGGAACCGGTCTGGGACTGATTTTATGTAAGGAATTTGTTGACAAGCACGGTGGCCGGATATGGGCCGAAACGGAGTTAAAGAATGGCAGTACCTTCAACCTGACCCTGCCCCATCAGGAATAATCTGATAAAAATGAGCAAAGATCCTACATACGGAGAAGCAATGATTGAAATTGAGGAGATCCTCGAGAGAATTGAATCCGGGGAACTTGATGTGGATGATCTTACCGATAAGGTCAAAAAAGTTGCCAGCCTGCTGGATGTCTGTAAGACTAAACTAAAGACGACAGAGGTTGAAATTCAGAAAGTTATTGAGTCACTTGAAGAACCCGATTAATTGTCAACAATAATCTCAGTTTCAATGGATCCGAGATCTTCTTCAGGATCAGGGTAGTAGTCTGAAAGGTTACATAACTCTGCAGCGAAACCAACCCTCATATTAGTAGTTTTGAAAAACTCGGTAGTCAGGTGCTTGATTTGATTCTGGCTGGCGATCAACACCTGTATTGGATCTATATCCTCCATGTTTATCTTTCCTTCAGCCTCTTGCAATACCTTTAAATTAGTGTTGATGATCCGCATCATTTCCTTGTAACTGCGGGCGATTGAAGCTAGTCGGTGCCCAATGACACCAATTACTTCTCCGGTTTCTGCACATATCAGGGGACTCCCGGCATTGCCCTGTTTTATGGTACAATCAACCTGAATGGTATTAATGCCATCACTGTGAGTGAAGTAAGAAGAAACAATTCCACTTTTAATAGCCAGGTTCTCCTGGTCAAGTTGATAACCCAGTACCGCAATCGGAAGTCCCACACTGTGATTAAAAATCCTGCTGCTCTTAAGAGAAGGAATACCCTCAAATGATTTGTGTTCTATATCAAACAGAACAAAACCCGGGTTGATTTCAC
>DRHS01000183.1 GCA_011053095.1 Bacteroides sp. | reverse complement strand
GCAGGGACATGCTCCAGGACTTTGTGCCCAAGACGATGGAGAGCACTGTGGCCATGGAAAAGTATCACGGCATCGTAACAAGGTACGAAAAGTTAATATCAACGCAGAATTAAACTAGAGCCAATCTTCCCTATAATCAGTGTAAGCATTTAAATGATATTGTATATTTATATCACGGTATTAATATACAGTATCATGAAACCAGAATCTTTCTTTCTGTCCCCGGAATTGGTGACCCACAAACAATATGAAGCCCTGAGGATGTACTTTGCAGAATACAGGCCGGCTCATGAAGTAGCCTCCCGCTTTGGGTATACATACCGCGCATTCACCTCTCTGGTCGCTTCTTTCAGGGATAAATTGGAAGCCGATCCCACGGGCTCTTTCTTTTTTATAGAGCATCGGCCTGGAAGAAAGGTCTCTTCCAATACCAATGAGATCAAATCTCTTGTCATTGAGATGCGGAAAAAATATTACTCTGTACCTGACATTAAAGTTGCACTTGACGGACTGGGGTTCTCCATATCGGAGAAGAATATTTACAATACTGCTTATCCCCTTTAGTAAAGTATGTTTTTTCATTTCACTAATTCGTTCAAAGGCGTTGGTGAAATTGACACAGCCTGTTGTATCAATCGATAGAACAGCTTGCCCCTGTGTTTTGAAAGCTTACGGTTAAATCGAAAGGCAAATTCATCCAGATAGTAAGGCAAATGCTTTGGTGAGACATTTCCTTGGTGAGTTCCATTTATCCATCGTTTTACAAGAGAATCAACCATATGTACATGAGGCAATAATTCATGAGCTTCTTGCCCACTGCCAGAAATGATCTTTGTCACATGTTCATAGTCCTTGGATTGTGATAAGGAACTATATCCACTCCAACCATCAGTAACAATTGTACTGCCCGATTCAATATTGTCTTCAATAAATGAGAGAAGTTCATCTCCTGAAGCTTCGGATATGGGCCTGAACCGAACTCGACCTATTTGCTTTCCTTTACATTCAGTAGCCACTACAACTAAAGATTTTGTTACAGCACCCCTACCTTGTTTTCCTTTTCCGATTTCTTTACCACCAATATAGGTTTCATCGATTTCTACCATTCCCATTAGTTTATCCCTATTTGGTCGGACCATTGCCCTGCGAATCTTATGTAACCAGCTCCATGCAGTTTTATACGAACCAAAACCCATGAAATCTTTAAGGTTATAAGCACTTGCGCCAGTCTTTTGCGCCACCACCCACCATATAATGTGAAACCAAAGTAATAGCGGTTTTCGTGTCCCATGGAAAATTGTGCCTGATGTAATGGATATCTGATGCTCACATGTAACACAATGAATTAACTTTTTTCCTGTTATCCAAAATTTATCACATTTGCATTTAGTACAAGAAAATCCATTAGGCCAACGCATTTCAAAAAGATAATCCCAACAATCATCATCAGTTTTAAACTGTAAGAGAAACTCTTGAAAGTCCTTTGGATATCGCTCTTTGATTGGCATGTGCAAATTTAAATAAATTTCTCAACTTGACCGAAAGGGATAAGCAGTTTTACAATATCGTATCAGCAGAAGGGTTCTCACGTTTACCCAGGCGTTCCAAGCTGGTCAGGCAACAGTTGGACAGTGTACAGATGGCAGCTGAAAAATCATCTCCGCTGAGTTTTACCCCGGAGGTCTTTAAAAGCTCGAATGCCGGGATACTGATGTTCCTTGGATTGATAAGACGATACAAAATAGACACCGTTATTGACAAGTCGAGCTATCCCGGGACATCGGTTATTGATAAGACTTCTTCTATTCTCAGCTTTCTGGCCCTGAAATTATCGAACCGCCGCCGGTACTCTTCCGATGATACCTGGTGTATGGATCGGGGCATGGGACTGTTTGCCGGGCTTAACGTGTTACCCAAAACAGCGTGGTACACTTCATATTCTGACCGGGTTACCAGTGAGATGAATCAAAAGTTCTTAAAACAGCTTCATCGTGTATGGAGCAAAGCGGGGTTGCTGGAAGACACCTCCAACCTGGATTTCACCACCATTCCTTACTGGGGAGATGATACCCACCTGGAAAATAACTGGTCAGGGAAACGCGGTAAGGCACTCAGCAGCATGCTGGCTGTGCTTGCTCAAGATCCCGACACCGGATTAATTGATTATGGTAATGCTGATATTCTGCAAAAAGATGAAAGTGCTGTTGTCCTTGAGTTTCTTGACTTTTATCACAGCAACACCCCAAAGAAAGATGACAAGCTCAGATATATTGTTTTTGATAGCAGGTTCACCAATTATGAAAACCTGAGAAAGCTGGATCAGGCAGAGATTAATTTTATCACCATCCGCAGAAGAGGAAAGCGGATTCTGGAAAGAATATCGGAGTTGCCCGCACAGGGATGGAAAAAAGTTAAGGTCGAATGTGCCGGAAGTAAACACAGAACCTTGCGGGTGTATGACGAACAGGTGTTCCTGAAAGGATATGACAAACAGATCAGGCAGATTACAATTACCGGTAACGGAAAAATCAAACCAGCTATCATGATCACAAATGACTTTGATTTGAAAACAGAGAAAATAATCAGAAAATATGCACGTCGCTGGATAGTTGAAAAATCTATCTCGGAACAGATTGACTTCTTTCACCTGAACCTGGTCTCTTCATCCATGGTCATCAAAGTCGATTTTGACCTGACCATGTCAATCCTGGCTAACAATCTGTACCGGTTACTTGCTTTGCAACTGGAGCGATACGAACATCTCTCGGTTCAAAGCCTCTATGAAAAGTTTGTCCTCAATGGTGCTGATGTCATTATCCAGGAAGATGAGATCACCGTACAGCTGAGGAAAAAAAGAAATCTCCCCCTTATACTGGAGGCAATGCAAACGTTTTCCCGCCAGAAATACTCCTGGCTTAATGGTAAGAATGTTATTTTTGAAGGAGCAACCTACTCGTAGATAAAAATACGGGTGCTTGTTTACCGTCCGGGTAGAGCGGTTCGTTACCTCCCCGCTCCCCCACAGATCCGGACGAGCGGCTTTTCCGCATCCGGTTCCTCGGTGGTTAGGTTCGCTTCAAGGAATTATACGAGTGTCTGATAGAGGGTTTTAACAGAGTATGCCATGTATCAACCAGACTGGAAAACCTGTCCCAATATAGTTTAACTTCCCCCCCTCTGCGGTTTAACCACTTGAATAACCTGCGTTTCACTGCCTCGTAGAAGTTCTCAAGGCTCCTGCTATTAAAGGTAACCCCATAATAGTTGTAGTGCCCCCTCAACTTAACATTGAGTGCAGTTATCAAGTCTTTGAGTTTCATGTGACGGTTGCTCTGTATGTAATTGCTTACATTACTGATTGCCCTTGTCAAACGTTTAGAACTGGTCTTGCGCTTCAGAACCATGTATCCCTTCAGGGACCTACTCAGAAAGTGAGTAAACCCCAGGAAATCAAAGCTCCTGCCTTTTTCGCCCCTTTTGTCGTTTAGGTCAATCAACTTCGTCTTCTCCGGATGTAATGTCAGTCCAAATTTGGCGAACCGTTTCGGCAGGACTGCCATTACCCTCTCTGCGTCTGATTTGTCTGTAAATCCCAGCACACGTCGAGTCAACCCGGGGAACCTCCCCCCGAGTTGCTCACAGCACCGGACGTGAACCTCTCGGCTCATCCGGCTCCTATTGTCCAGTCGACGGCTTAAGTCCCATTCGCCAGTGATAAAACAGGGCAGGTTGCTCAATCGCAATTTTACCTATCCTGTATTCAGCAT
>DRHS01000182.1 GCA_011053095.1 Bacteroides sp. | reverse complement strand
GTATTCATGTCAGGATCTGTTCCTATATCAAAGGAAATCTCCAACGACATAGTTCCGTCATTGGCATTGGTAGATTTCATGTAGATCATATTGTCTACTCCATTTACCTCCTGTTCAACCGGCGTGGCCACTGATTGTTCTACACTAACCGCATTGGCCCCGGTATAACTGGTACTCACCCTTACCATTGGCGGTGTGATATCCGGATACTGTTCAATTGGTAGTCCCATCAGGGAAACCATTCCCACGATCACCAAAACGATCGCAATAACCATGGCCACTATAGGACGTCTGACGAAGAAGTTACCCATATCTGTATTTTTCTGTTTTGTTAACTACTTAATTTCGGGTGTTACCGTTCTCAGATTCCCCGGAAGGGATATTGATTTCGGCCTGAACGGGATTGACAGTCACCCCTGAGCGAATTTTCTGGAGGCCTTCGAATACAACAGTTTCACCTGCACTGAGTCCGGACTCGATCAACCACAATCCATCTTTAGTGACACTGGCTTCTACCTGCCTGAACTCTGCAACATTGTTATCATCCACAACAAATACGCTTTGTTGACCCTGCAGTTCAGTTATACAGCGCTGCGGAACGAGGAGGGCATCTTTTACATTCTCAAATTCAAGAAGCACCCTGGCAAACTGTCCGGGGCGGAGGGTGTACCCTGGATTCGGAAAAGAAGCCTGTACAAGTATTGATCCGGTCCTGGGATCTATACTGCGGTCGACAAAATCAACGTTTCCTTTGAATTCATGCTCAGATCCGTCTGCCAGGATCAGGGTAAGATTATCCTTTTCATCTTGCTTCTCATCCTTGTTAATATCCTTCGGGTCAATATATCGGGTGAGAAAAATATATTCATATTCAGTCAGAAAAAACCGGACCTGAACTGATTCAATATTGGATACGGTATTCAGGACTACGGGATTCGGCTCCCTTCCAACAAAATCACCAATTTTAGCCTGGGTCCGGCCAATTATCCCATTTATCGGGGAATACATTTTGGTATATCCCAATTGTATCCTTACTGCCCGGAGCGATGCCTCAGCTGCTTCAACATAGGCCTCGGATGCCCCATGCTGTGCTACTGCGAAGTCCAGATCTGCCTGGCTCACGGCATTGATCTCGGCAAGTGGACGGTAGCGGTCAAGATCACTTTTGGCCTTTACAAGTAATGTTTTAGCCTCTGCAAGTTTACTAAGCGCTTCTGCCTCTGCTGCCAGGAAGGGCTGTGGGTCAATTGAATACAGTAACTGTCCTTTTTTTACACCATATCCTTCATCAAAATATATCCCTGTCAGGAATCCCTCTACCCTGGCACGAATGGCTATATCAGCCTGGCCGTAGGTTTGTCCCACGAATTCCCTCACCCTTGGGAAATCTTGCTGGATAACTTTGACCACCCGGACTTCAGGAGGTGGGGCTTGTTGTGGGGTTTCAGTTTTACATCTGGTAAAGAATACCAGGCTGGCAGAGACCAGCACAAGAGGAATAAAAAATCGTTTCATAGAATAAGGACTCAATGGTTTCGGTTACCAAATATATTGTTTTTTTCAAGTTTATTGATAAAAAAATACTCATTGGTCTGATATATTCTATCAGGATGAAATAGATCTATGTATATATCACATTATGAATCAGATAAGGCCGAATGACATCAGGACATTGTAATGTATATATCAACAATGTTACATAAATGACAGCCTTTAGGGTACATTTTTTACAGCATTGGTTACCCACCTGATAGATAAACCTTTTCGCACAACCTAATTTTACTAAAGGAAAATGAAATCCATTTAATGATAATACAATTATTAATAAATAAGGAGGACAAAACCATGAAAACCAAAAGATCAAAATCAAGAGAACTTCCCCAGCCCATTAAGATTCTTTTCTTTATCTGCGGAATTGCAGCAGTTTGCCTGCCAAACTGGATTGCACTTAAGGCAGGGAAACCCGTTACCGATCCGGCAGAGTTAGTGAACAGTTTCGCCGACATTATTGTAATAGAAGCAGATCCTGAAATTGAATTGGAGGACTGGATGCTTTCTTTCGATGAATTCCATATCGTCGCAGATGTCGAACCTGAGTTGAAACTGGAGGACTGGATGCTGAACTTTGGCTATGAAGTCAGGTATGCTGATGCTACGGAAGAAAAGGTTGGAAACTATTCATCCAACCTGAAGCCTTTCACCGAGGAATGGATATCCGAATTTGAAACCCACTGGTATTCGGATTTAAGAATCCGGTACTAAATCTGGTACAAGGGGAGATTGTGTCCCACGGTTTTTCGTTTCCCGCGACAGATTCGGTTGGAAAATTCAATTTGTTACACTCGTTATATTTATTGTTACATATCTGATAGACTTAGGGGTAGTTCAATCATTAAAATAGCCTTAGGTTTAATGTTGGACCGCTTTGTGAAAATCAAAGAGGTAACTACAAACTGAGCTGGGTGCAGGAATATTTGAAATAGTATTCTGCACCCGGCTCTCTTTATCGAATACCGGGTCAGGATTTCTTTGTCTCATATTCCGAATACCGGGTCCTGGTTTTATTTGTTCTTTTGTTTTAATAAACTTAACTTACAGGAATACAGGTATTATCTTGAATATTAGTAAACCTAAAAACTAAAAACTATGGCAGACCAAGAGGAACTAAAAAAGAAACTGGACGATTTGCTTGAAGATTTTAAGCAATACATGGAGGATAAGGGTATAGAGTCAGTCACGCTTAAATTTCCAGACGGAGATCGCGATCCAAGGCCTGAAAAGATCGAAGGGGCCAGTACTATTCAGATTTTAGATTATAAACCGAAACCTGGGCAAAAAGGGTAATCTCTGTCTCTAATTTCAAGACGTAGGTTTTGCTGAGAAAATTGCCCTTAAAGGGGACTGCGGATTCTGATGTCCGGATGCTGTTGGTACCGCCAGTTCTCAACCCGGTTTCAGCATCCCATTTATCTAATTTTATTCCCATTGGTCTGCAGGCATTGATGAGCAGCCTTCTCCAATCCGGCATTGGGGCTGACATCTACATGCCACACATTCCCATTGTCAAGGATGAAGATTACCGGAAAGTTGCCCTTGATATACTGTCCGGAAAGCCCTCCCTGATAGGATTTTCAACCTGGTGTGATTCCTACCCCTACTCATTACTGATCGCAAAGGAGGTCAAAAAGGCTGCTCCTGATGTCCCTATTATTTTTGGGGGACCCCAGGCATCAATTATCCCGGAACTTACAATGTCCCGGTTTCCCTTTGTAGATTTCATACTTCCGGGAGAAGCGGATAACACTCTTCCCGAATTGATAAAGGAATTGCTCAATGGTTCAATTGAAGGATACAGGAATATCAGTGGCCTTTATTACAGGGATGAAAACCATGAAACGGTCAGTAATTCACATGCAGCAATTATCGGGGACCTGGACAGTCTGCCGGTTCCTGTTTATGAAATGGCAAAGGATGAAGGAATTGTATGGATAGATGCCGGAAGAGGATGCCCTTACAGATGTACATTTTGTTCCACCAACCAGTTCTTCTCGAAAAAATACCGGCTTAAGTCCGTCGACAGGCTGCTGGAAGAAATTGAATATTGCAGCGAAAAACTGGGTGTTCGATGGATCGGGATTTCCCATGATATGTTTACGCTGAAGGAGGCATTTATCAGGGACTTCGCAGAGAAACTTGCCCGAATAAATAAAAAAAGAAAGAAATCCTATTTATGGTCTTGCTCTGCCAGGACAGACTGTGTTTCTGAATCCCTGCTTGAAGTTATGTATAAGAGTGGCTGCAGAGCCATATTTTACGGATTGGAATCTGCTTCCCCGAAGATTCAGAAGGAGATTCGTAAAAACCTGGATCCTGTCCTGGCGTCAGGAATAGTCAGGTATAGTGCAAGCCGGGGATTTCACACGGTGGTTTCATATATCATCGCTTTTCCCAATGAAACATCTGATGATCTGAATATGTCGCTCAGGTCAATTATCCTTGAGGCGGCACACGGTGTAAATACACAGGTTACGCTACTCTCAGTGGTTCCCGGTACACCATTATACAGTGAATATCTTAATGACCTGGTCTATGACGGAACGTATTCAGGTTTTTCCGATATTCATATGACCGGGCGATCAGAGGATCTTGTTTTGAATAATCCAGAGATATTCAGTTCGTTTTATCATATTCCCAACAAGCATATTCCAAGGGAAACCCTGGTATTGATATCCAAGCTTGGTAATTATATTGAATTATTCATTCCCACACTTTCCTTGATACGGGATCAATTACTTGAAGATCTGCCAGCCATTGATCTCTGCGGGTATGTTGAGGCACATATTCCGGAAATCATCGGGTCGGACAACTTGCTGATACCCGAATTGTATTTCCTTATCGACTCACTTAGACGCTACCTGGAAAGCTTACTGGAAAAAGATCTGCAACCGTTTGCCAGGGATGTTTTTAAATATGATATGACAAAGGCATTCATGGTAAGAAAGTTCAATCGGTGGCAGATGATCAATGCAATGAATATGAGTCAGAGACAAAGTGAGCGAATCAGGCTTCATCCTAAAAATCGAATAAGGAGACGTCCGTACTGGGATATTCTTGAATCGGAACATTACCTGTACGAATATATCCTGTCTCCTGCCATGATGAGAAACCGGAACAGTTTCCGTAAAGGGTCCTATCATTACCTTGTTTTACCCGTCTCTCACAGGCATGCCAACATTTATAAAATACCCAAAAAGGAACTCTCTGTTTACAGGTTTGAGGGAGAAATGTCAGTAGGAGAGATAATAAACAAAAATAAGGAAAAATTGCCGGAAGATCGTATATTGCGGATAATCAGGCGGATGATTCAATTAGGCCTGATAGAGACCACTTACCCTGAGGAAACTGTTTGATGCCGGCATGAAAAGATTGTTTTTAATAACTCTCCTCTTCTGTGGATCGCTAATCTCCATCTCTGGTCAATCGAATATTGACTCGCTGATCCAGTCGCTGGACCAAACCCTTGAAGATGCCACCCGTGTAAAATTGCTGATTGAAATTTCGAACCATTTCAGAACCAGTGATTATGATTCTGCCATCTACTACCTGGATGAGTTAATTTTCCTGGCAGAAGAAAGGCATGATGAGAAATCTCTTGCCATAGCCTATTATTATCTCGCAAATGCATTATCGGACATCGGTTCGGTTAATTCTGCCATAGAATACTACAATCGTTCCCTGGATCTGTATGAGGCAATCGAAGATTCATCAGGGGTAGCGCGGGTTTACAATTCCATAGGACATATACATATGGATGAGGGTGATAATGAGGAAGCCCTAAAATACTTCCAGAAGAGCTTGGATATTTTTCGGGCTTTGGGTCTGGATGAGTATCTCCCATATCTCCTGCAAAATATAGGAATTGCACAAGATAAGCTAGGTGAACATGAATTGGCCCGCAAAAACCATTTACGGGCACTTCACATGCTGATCGAGGCCGGCGATACGATCAGGGTATTTGGCTCCGCCTATTTAAATATGGGTGAAAACTATGAGCTGACAAATGAACTGGATCTGGCATTCGAACATTACGAAAAAGGATTGGGCATACTCAGGTACCTGGATAACCGCCCGAGGATGGCTATTGCCTATACTAATATCGGAAGGTATTACTACCTGACCGGACAGTTTAACCGGGCGAAAGTTTATGCTGATTCAGCAATGTCTCTTGCAGAGGAGCAGCATATTGTTTATTCAATGCGTGATATTTCAATGTTGTACAAGGATATATTCGAGGGAATGGGCGACTACCGGTCAGCATTGAAATATGCCCTCAAGTACAGCGAGATTTCCGATCAGTTAAAACTTCTCAGGATTAATAAGCAGTTGGAAGACTTCAGGTTTGGGCGGGAAATGGCCCAGGTGGAAAAGGAGAATGCCATTGCTATGCAGCGTGTGAAACTGACCCGGGATTTTGCTTTCCTGGGTTTTATTTTACTATTCATTACACTTGCATTTATTTACCATAATTTTCGCAATAAGAAAAGGGCAAATGCAATCCTGGCTGAACTGGATGAGCTCAAGTCAAACATGTTCTCCAATATATCCCATGAGCTACGTACTCCACTTACATTGATTCTCGATCCTATTGAACAGATGATGGAAGATGATAGCAAAAAACGTCCCAGCGACCGCACTCTGAAAACTATGGAGAGGAATACGCTGAAAATTCTGGGACTGGTAAACCAGATGCTGGATCTTTCGAAGCTGGATGCCGGGCGCCTTAAAATAGACCTAAGCAGGGAGAGGATATTACATCACATTAAGATCATTTCCTCCTCCTTCAATTCCCTTGCTGAGAAAAAGGAAATTCACTTCATGTGCAAATACCCGGAGAATGAGCTTGAAACCTGGGTTGATACGGACAAGCTTGATAAAATCCTGACGAATCTGTTAAGCAATGCTTTTAAATACACACCTGAGGGTGGATCCGTTTCTCTCATTGTCAGCCTCAAAGAGAGTAAGAACAAGAAATCTGATATTGATGCCGATCATTGGTTATTCATATCTGTACACGATACGGGAAAGGGTATACCGGAGGAAGACCTGCCTAAAATATTCAACCGGTTCTACCAGGTTGGAGACATGGATGATCCGTCAAGGATTGGAACAGGCATAGGACTGGCTTTAACCAGGGAATTAACGGATCTGATGAAAGGAGAAATAGTTGCTGAAAGTAAGATGGGACATGGGACTCATATCAATATTTCCCTTCCCCTCGGCAGATCACATCTGAATGAGTCAGAATACTCCCTGGTTGAAACTCCATCTTCGACAGGCAGGTCAGAAACTATATCCTCCACTGATGATGTTGTTCCGGAGCCGGTAGAATTTTTGGAAGATTCCCCGATCATCCTTGTTGTCGATGATAGTGAGGATATCCGTACTCATATACGCGATCATGTAACGGGATTTAATGTACTGGAAGCAGAGAACGGGGAAACAGGGTTGAAAGCTGCCCTCGAAGCCATTCCTGATTTGGTAGTCACAGACCTTCGTATGCCTGTTATGGATGGAATTGAACTTTGTAAAAGGCTCAAGGAAGATGAGCGAACAAGTCATATCCCGGTTATTATGCTCACTGCCAAATCCGGGGTGGAGAGCCGTCTTGAGGGACTTGAAACGGGAGCTGATGATTATCTTACCAAGCCATTTAACAGCAAAGAGTTGGGTATCAGGATACAGAACCTTGTTTCTCAGAGGCAGAAGCTACGTGAACTATATCGGAAGGAGTTTCTGTTGGAACCTTCAGCAGTCTCCGTGGAATCAGCCGATGAGAAATTCCTGAACCGGACCCGCGAACTAATAGAAGAGCAGCTTGCCGACCCGGAATTAAGTGTGGAAGAATTGGGTAAGTCAATGGCTATGAGCAGAATGCAGTTGTTCCGAAAAATTAAATCCCTCACGGACCAGTCCCCCAGCGAATACATCCGCACCATCCGTCTCAAACGGGCTGCCCAGCTGATTAAATCCGATTACGGGAATCTTGCTGAAATTACATACGAGGTAGGATTCAACCATCCGTCATACTTTGCCAAATGCTTCAGGGATCTATATGGGGTAGCACCCTCGGAGTATGCCAAGAATTAGTTCCACAGGATTTTCCTTGAACGTAATATTCATATCGCTGAGGTTTATTTTTATTTGGATTTAATATTTTTAAGCAATAAATATAATTTTTTCCGAATAATATGAATAGTAGTATTCAATTATGTCATAATTTTTAAACACTGAAATAAAAGATATTATGGCAGAAAAATCAAATTCGGAAAGGCCTGGCCGAAGAAAATTTATTAAAAAAGGAATGCTGACCGGTGCTGGTGCTTTAATAGGCAGTGGTCTTGTTTCTTCATGTTCCGACGAAAAATCAGGGGAATCTTCTGAAAAAGTAAAACTGCTGACCACGGATGGAAAACTGGTCGAGGTTGATAAAAACCAGTTACAACATATGTCTATGGACCTGGCGACCAGGGAAGAATCGAGGCAGGGCATTCCGGGTAGTAAGTTCGTACTTGTTGTTGACCTTTCCAGGTGTAAAAATGCGAGAAAATGCAAAATTGCATGTGATGAGCATCATAATCTAACACCTGACCGCCCTTTTATTAAGATCCTGAAGATGCAGGACAATCCAAACTCATCACCCTATTGGATGCCCAAAAAATGTTTCCAGTGTGACAACCCACCTTGTGTTAAGGTATGTCCTGTGGGCGCAACCTATAAACGTAGCGACGGAATTGTACTGGTTGATAATGTCCGCTGTATAGGTTGTCGATTTTGCATGGCCGCATGTCCTTATTCAGCAAGGGTATTTAACTGGGGAAAACCCAATCCTCCTGTTGATAGGGAAGGTGAGGTTTATTCGCCTGAATCCAGTTCACCGAGTTTAATCGGGACCGTTGAAAAATGTGACTTTTGTCCGGATACCATCAGACAAGGCAAATTACCTCCATGTATACCTTCATGTCCCAATGGAGCATTGTACTTTGGAAATGAACTGGATGATACCGTCACCAATGGTTTTGAAACAGAAAGATTTAGCGAGTTGCTACGGGAAAAAGCCGGATACCGGTACATGGAGGAGTTGGGTACGCTGCCAAGAGTTTACTATTTGCCCCCGGCCAACCGTTCATTCCCTTTTAAGGATGATCCTTCCATCGAATCAAGCTAATATTAAATAATTCATAGGTTTATAAAATGGATAAATCAATAAATGACCAGGCAAGTGAAGGATATCTTAAAGAGATCCAACATGATTTGTTCATGACACTTTCGTGGAAATCCCGGCGCTCAAAACTGTGGCTTGTTGCATTGTTTTTAATCATAATGCTTGGAATTTTTGCCTATTACAGACAAATAAAATTCGGACTGATTGTTACAGCCATGAGGGATTATACTTCATGGGGGATCTATATTTCAAATTTTGTGTTTTTTGTGGCAGTTAGCCTGATCGGATCACTAATGAGTTCCATCCTTAAACTTACGAATGCCAAATGGAGTACACCGCTGACAAGAATTTCTGAAATTATTGCAGTTGCTTGCATTATCTGTGCATCCATCATTATTATTGTCGACATGGGTCGTCCTGACCGCTTTTTCAATGTCATCTTACATGGCAGGATCCAATCTCCGATAATCTGGGATGTAATTGTGATTTTCACCTATTTAATAATAAGCCTGCTGTTGTTATACCTTCCCCTTATACCTGATATAGCACTCTGCAGAGATCATTTGTCATCGGTCCCGAAATGGCAGAGAAAATTCTACAGATTTTTATCCAGGGGATGGAAGAGCAAACCTGAACAATATAAAATCATTTTGAAGTCCATCAGGATACTAAGTATCATGATTATTCCTGTGGCTTTTGCGATTCATACCATCACCTCATGGCTGTTTGCCACTACATGGCGACCCGGATGGGATAGTACCAACCTGGGACCCTATTTTGTTTCGGGAGCATTTATGGTCGGATCGGCCGTTATTGTCGTTGCCATGTATTTTATACGAAGGAACTTGCATCTGAAAAAATATATAACAGAAAAGCATTTTGACAATATGGGCAAACTACTGGTTTTATTATCACTGGTTTATCTGTACTTTAATATAAATGAATACCTGGGTCCGGCTTTTAAAATGGTTGGTGTTGAAGGGGAGCATATAACTGAATTATTTACCGGGAAATATGCTCCGATGTACTGGATGGTACAGATCTTTGGTATGATATTACCTATCCTGGTGATGCTTCCCAGGAAGGGCAGAAAACCCTTTCCAATGCTGATTGTTTCATTTTTTGTAATTCTTGGCGCATGGTTTAAACGTTTTTTGATTGTTATACCTTCTCTGCAGCATCCATACCTGCCAATCCAGAATGTTGACCAGTCATACAGGGAATACTTTCCCACCTGGGAAGAATGGGCCATCTGTGCTGCCTCTGTCGCCGGAGTGTTGTTGATTATTACACTTTTTATGAAAATATTTCCCATCATTCCGATCTGGGAGTTAGCTGAAGAAAAAGGCGTAAATAAGGAGCAAATAAAATAATAGTAGCCATGATTATTTATAAGAGAAGAAATCGTTTCCAGCTGTTGTCAAAAAAGACCGGTACCTGTTTGATCGTTCTTTTCCTTATGGTAATATCTATGTCCCCGGTATTTGCTGTTTCACAGGATGATGAACTGATCACTCCGGTAATTCAGTTGCTGTTTTCAGAGGAGGATTCCATCAAATACGTTACCGCAGTGGCAAAGGATTACACCAGTGATACGGCGGGAATTCCGGTTTCAGAACTGGACATCTATTTGTATGTAAAAAGATCCTTTAGCTTGCTTGCTATTGGAGAATACTATAATACTACGGATGAAAATGGTGAAGTGACAATTGAATTTCCCGGAGATCTGCCTGGAGATTCAGATGGGAATGTAATTATTATTGCCAGGATCGATGAAGACCATCGTTATAATGAGACAGAGGTCAGTGAAATTGTAAATTTTGGAATCCCCGTTCAGATTGATTTGGAATCTAATAAAAGAAGCCTTGCAGCAGCTGGAGCAAATGCTCCTTTAAGTTTACTCCTGCTTGTGAATGGAATTATCCTGGCAGTTTGGGGCGTAATCATTTACATAATCATCCAGATATTTAAAATAAGCCGGGTAAAATAGTAATTATGATCCTGAAGATGCGTGCCAGGGCTCCTGTTTGCAGGAGGTCAGGTTTACAGTTTGTTTCTCTCAACCTGGTAATAAACGCCTCTCTCTCTTAAATAATCCACCACATGGTCGAAATTCCCTTCCTGCTGTCCGACGTATTCCGGTGGTAATACCCCCTTTTTGTCAAGCTTTCCCCGGAGAATAAGGTCTGCAACTGCAGTGCATGTATATCCTGTGGTGCGTGCCATGGATATGGTATCGGTTTCCAGGTCGTATTCATCGTACAGATCATAGGCATATTCCACCTTCTCAGAATTTTCTTTCCCCTGAATAATTATTTTCATGACCGTAAGGTCGCCTTCCCCCTCTTGCAGCTTCCATTTTGGAAACAGAAGCTTTGAGGTGAAATCAATGGGACGAATTTTTTTATCACCAAGACTGATTTCATCGTATGAGAAAAACCCGGTTTCCCTGAGAACCTTGATGTATTCCGTGGTACCGGGGTAGCGCATGGTCTTTTCAATCATATTAGGAATATCCATTGTGGTGAGAAGGGACCTTAGTCCATCCGAATTCCAGGCTTCAAGAGTACCCACAGTGGGGAAATTCTTAAGCTCTATGTCGGAAAGGGCCTCCCTGGTAACCAGGTGGCCATTTTCCATATAACGAGCAGGACGAGTGTATTCTTCGATAACATCAATGGGGGAGAAAACAGCCCTGTATTCATAGGGCCATTCACGGACAAGCGGGAGTCCCCCAACATAACAGCGAAAACTCTCCACTTTCATTTGCCGGGTATGATTGCCAAGGATAAGGTTTCCCATTCCTGGTGCAACACCGCAATCAACAACCACGGTGACTCCATGCTTCAGGGCAAGGTCATTATGGGCAAGAAAATCTTCAGGCATAAATGATATGTCAACCATGTTTTTCCCGGCTGTAATAACATCCCTGAGTGCATTAAATCCCATAAAACCAGGCAGGGCTCCAATTACGAGATCGTATTCGGATACCTGATCTGAGATCTCTCCAGGCACACTAAGATCAGCCTGTCTTGTACTGACACCAGCTTTATTAAGCCGTTCGAAGCTATCGGTGTTAATATCAATGGCTGTAGTATCGTATTGTTTTGCCAGGTCAATGGCGATGGCACTCCCAACGAGACCTGTGCCCAGAACAACAATTTTATTCATTACTTTTAATTTTTTCTGTGTATTTCGAATTTTCCCAAATCTAGAAATTTCCTTCCAGTCTGGCACTTATTAATGCTGAAATTTTTGAATAATTGATGAGTTTGTTTTGGACTTTTTTTAGCATCTTACGGTACCTAATCATTATCTAATAATACAAATCATGGATGGTTTTCATTATCTGGACTGGATTGTTCTGGGATTATTTGTTCTTGGACTGGTTGCTATCATAGTATGGGTGAGTCGGATGAAGGAGGATACAACCTCAGACTATTTCCTCGCTGGCAGGGATGCCGGTTGGATTGCCATTGGTGCTTCAATTTTTGCATCCAATATTGGTTCTGAGCATCTAGTGGGACTGGCAGGTGCCGGAGCTTCGAGTGGAATGGCCATGGCACACTGGGAGATGCATGGTTGGCTGATACTTGTTCTTGGCTGGCTTTTTGTCCCATTCTACGCCCGCAGCGGGGTGTTCACCATGCCGGAATTCCTGGAGCGGCGGTATAATTCAGCATCCCGTTCCTTACTCTCCATAATTTCACTTGTATCCTATGTGCTTACCAAGGTAGCCGTGACCGTTTATGCCGGAGGTATTGTATTTAAGGAAGTCTTCGGCATTGATAGTCTCTGGGGAATAGACTTTTTCTGGATAGGTGCCATAGGACTGGTGGTGGTTACCGGTATATTTACTACGATAGGGGGTATGAAAGCCGTCTTGTATACTTCTGTGTTGCAGACACCTGTGCTGCTGGTGGGATCCATTACCATTGTTATCGTCGGACTGATAAAGGTAGGCGGCTGGGGTGAAATGCAGGAAATCTTTGAACAAAGCAAGAACCTTACCGAGCATGGTGATTCAATGATGGGATTGATGCGTTCTTCAAAAGATGCTGAATTCCCATGGACCGGGGTGATACTGGGATCTGCAATAATCGGGTTCTGGTACTGGAATACAGACCAGTTTATCGTTCAACGGGTACTGTCAGGACGAAACCAGACCCAGTCAAGACGTGGAGCCATATTCGGTGCCTACTTAAAACTCCTTCCGGTATTTATATTCCTTATCCCCGGACTTATCGCATTTGCCCTCAATGAGAAAGGTTTAATAGAGCTGACCGATTCTGATGCTGCATTTCCAACCCTTGTAAACCAACTTCTACCAATAGGACTGAAAGGGATTGTGGTGGGTGGAATTCTCGCTGCGCTGATGAGTTCCCTGGCAGCTTTATTCAATTCATCAGCTGCTCTGTTTACGGTCGATTTCTATAAAAAATACAAGCCTCAGGCCACCGAAAAAAATCTGGTTTTCGTGGGAAGGATAGCCACAATCGTAATTGTTGTCCTGGGTATTGCCTGGATACCCGTGATGAAGGGGATAGGAAAGGTCCTTTATGAGTACCTGCAGGACGTTCAGTCACTTCTTGCGCCTGGAATCGCTTCGGTATTCCTGCTCGGAGTATTTTGGAAAAGGGCCACTCCGGCAGCCGGGTTTGCGGGACTTGCAACCGGTTTTGTACTTGGAATGATCAGACTTGCCTTTAATATATTTGCAGATTCTGTTCCCGAAGATACCTGGTACCATGCAATATGGGTTGCACCCAACTGGCTTCATTATGAGATCTACCTGTTTGGAATTTGTCTTCTTGTGATTTTTATGGTAAGCTTTTTCACCGAAAGGGCTTCAGATGAAAAACTGGTTGGTGTGACATATTTCTCATCAACACCCGAGCAACGAGCTGCAACCAAGGCAAGTTATTCCAATTGGGATGTAATCAACTCAATAATCATTATAGGGATCATAGTTGCCTTCTACATCGTATTCTGGAGGTAATTATTTTTTTTTGAACTTTCCCTTTTTGCCGCTCTTTTTCTTGAAAGTCGGTTTTTTGGAGAAATAAACCGGATTCCACTCTGGTCCATCACCCAGTTCATGGGGAACAGGTAATTTATGGATTTCGCTGCCGATAAGTTCTTCGATACGCTTCAGACGGTACATGTCCTCCCGGTCTACCAGTGTCAGGGCCACCCCGGTAGAAGAGGCGCGGGCAGTCCGGCCTACTCTGTGAACATAATCTTCCGCATCTGCCGGTACGTTATAGTTGATAATTAAACTGATGTCCTTAATGTCTATTCCCCTGCTGAGAACATCCGTAGCAACAAGGATCCTTACCTGTTTCGCTTTAAATTTCCCGAGGACCTCTTCACGTTCTCTCTGCTCAAGGTCCGAGGAAATTTTTTCCACCGAAAAATTCTTCTTCTTGAGAGATTTATTGATTTCAGATACGCTTTTTTTAGTAGCGCTGAAAATGAGGATGCTCTGGTATTCAGGTTTATCCGCAATAAGACTGTGAATCAGAGGGATTTTTTGCTCGTCATATGCCAGGTATGCAGCCTGAAGTACCCCTTCGGCCGGTTTTGACATCGCAATGTTTATTTCGCCGGGATCAACCAACGCTTTCTTTGCAAGTTCGCGAATCTTGGGAGGCATTGTGGCACTGAACATCAGTGTCTGCCGTTTCTTTGGAAGGTGGGATATGATTTTCTGGATATCCTCATAGAAGCCCATATCCAGCATCCTGTCAGCCTCATCGAGTATCAGGTGGCGGATATTGTTGAACTTTACATAACCCATGCGCAGGTGCGCGATAAGTTTACCCGGAGTGGCCACAATAATACTGTTTCCCTGGGTCAGTGCAATCTTTTCCTGTTCCCACTCGCTGCCATCTCCTCCTCCGTATATTGCAAGGGAGCCCACAGGTACAAAATAGGAAAAGCCCTGGATTGCCTGGTGGATCTGGACGGCCAGCTCCCGGGTTGGAACAATGACAAGGGTGTCGGTGTCAGGATAATCTTCCTGTGCCAGTTTATTAAGTATGGGTAGGATAAAGGCTGCAGTCTTGCCGGTACCGGTCTGGGCACAACAAATCAGGTCCTTCCCGTCTAAAATCTGGGGAATTGCCTGTACCTGTACCGGGGTAGCTTCTGTAAAGCCCATATAATCAATGGCTTCTTCAAGCCTCTCATCAAGATTAAATTCTTTAAATGTCATTCTTTAGTTTTTCGCAGCGACAAAGGTAAAAAATAATTAGGTCTGACAATCCCGGACCCGTTTCAATACATAGTTTTTTGCTATATTCATACTCTCTTTGAAAACCACTTTCTTACATTTATTTTGGTTTAAGTTTTATATTAATACACTACCTCGAATGAAACGAATCAGCAATTCATTTTTATTAATCCTTTTTTCAGTTTGTCTGATGTATGGACAACAGGATACTTATATTTTTAAATACAGAAGCCAGGCCGTTGAATACCAGCAGGCAGTTAAAGCGGCTCAAAGTGGACTTGAGGGTGCAAATTCACTCCTGGATGCTTCCAAAGCAGGATTCCTGCCGAAAGTGGATATGGACGGGTATTACAACTTCAACGGGGTTCCAATGCAGCTGGCAGCAACACCGGATTCACCAGATGGGCAAGAGCTAAGCCATATGTATGAACTTGGACTCTGGGTAAGTCAACCTGTTCTGACCGGAGGTTATCTGAAAAATACCCGGAGCCTTGCTATGGCCCGTACGGATGTTGCCAGGAGTTTTGTGGGACTAACAGAGCAGAATACCATGCTTGAAGCAGATATTCGTTACCTGACAGTTGTAGCCAGGAAAGAAATCAGCGAACTCACTAAAAAATACCGGGATGCCATTGGTCAGTTTGAACAGGTGATACAGGATCGTGTTGATGAAGAAGTTGTAGGAATGAATGAATTGTACCAGGCAAGGGTCAGGTTCAATGATGCCCAGTACGAGGTTATCTCAATGGAAAAAGAATATAAAGTCAGCCTGATGGAATTGAACAGGCTTATCGGTGTTCCGATGATGACTGAAACAGAACATCTTGATTCTCTTCTTGTGGTAGACTGGAAAAGTCCAGAGGCAGACCGGGTAGATAAAGCCCTGCAAATGAGACCCGAAGTGAGTCTGAAAGAAAATGAAATGATGATGAACCAGTTCGATGAAAAGATAACTGCATCCTATTACAATCCGCAGATAAATGTTGGGGCAGGGGGGACCTACGGAGCCCCGAGTCCTGGATTATTAACCGAGCCGGGACCCAATTATCATGTGAATGCCAACCTGGCCATACCGATTTTTTACTGGGGACAGAAAAAGAGTATGGTTTTCGCCAAGCAACAGGTTACCGAGCAGTCGAAACTTGAGCTGGAACGAACCGTTGACATGGTTACTCTTCAGGTTACTGCTGCATATTATGAACTTGAAAGAAGCCAGGATCAGGTTGACTTTGCAGTGGGAGCCCTTGATAACGCCGGGAAGAATGCTGATGTGATGCTCGACCGGTACAGGGAAGGCCTTTCGTCGGTACTTGAAGTGCTTGATGCTCAGTTGTTCTGGCAGAAAAGTTACAATAACTACATAAATGCCAAATTTGAACTTAACATAGCCAACTCCACTTATCTGAAGGCAATGGGAGAATTGAGTATCGCAGAATAAAACGAATTAACTCTTAAAAACTATAGAAATGAATAAACTACTATTTGCATTTGCTGCTTTTGCCGGGATTCTGATAATCTCATCATGCGGCTCAAAAGAGGCACCGGTACAAGAAAAAATTCGACCTGTTAAATCCATGATAATAGGAGATATTGGCGATGCGACTGGCAAAGGATTTCCAGGTGTTACCAAGGAAACCAAAGAATCCGAAATGTCATTCAGGGTTGGTGGACCCATAACCAGGTTAAATGTAAGAGATGGAGCCCGGGTCAGGAAAGGTGCTCTGATCGCTGAAATTGATCCTCGTGACTACCTGGTCAACGTTCAGTCAACCGAGGCCAGATACAACCAGACCAAGGCTGAGAGCGACAGGTTTTATCGTCTCTGGCAAAAAGGATCTGTAGCTAAAAATGAATACGAACGTAGGTTTGCCAATTACCAGGAAGCTGAAGCAACCTGGGAAGATGCAAAGAATGCCTTGATCGACACCAAACTATTTGCTCCCTACGGTGGATTCTACGGTCCACGCCTGGTTGATATGGGAGAAGAAGTAAGACCAAAACAGGCTGTTACAACAATAGTTGATCTGTCTGTAATTGAGGTCGACGTAATCATACCGGAGCAACTTGCAGTTCAATTTATAAGTTTTGATAAATACGAAGTACATATAGAGGTCTACCCGGACCTGGTATTTTCAGCAACTTTGAAAGAATTGGAAAAGAAGCCAACAGCTGAGGGATACCCGCTTCACCTTTTTCTTGATCATGTGAATAATCCCAACAATCCAAACCAGTCAAAGGTTAGTGCTGGTATGAGCTGCCGGATAAATATCTCATTGAAAAAGGCAGAGGGTGAATTGGGAAAGATCATCGTACCCATTACGGCTGTGTTTGAAAGTAATCTAGATGATCAGACAGCTGTCTGGATCATTGATACCGAGGGTGGAACCGTTAGAAAGCAGGATGTCACCATAGGTAGTATTATTGGAAATGATGCCATTGAGATTGTTGAGGGACTTGAAATGGGACAGCAGATTGTTATTGCTGGTGTTCACAGGCTTAGCGATGGAGATAAAATAAAAATTCTAGACTCAGAATAGTTAAAACAAAGTTGATATGAATATCGCCGGATACGCCATAAATAATAAGCAGGTAATCAATTTCTTTCTGATTCTTACCCTGTTTGGAGGGATTTTTGCCTTCGATAAGCTTGGGAAAAGAGAAGATGCACCCTTTGTGATAAAAGAGGCCATTTTTATGACCTTCTATCCAGGAGCCAGCCAGTATGAAGTTGAAGAGCAGGTTACAGAGATCATTGAAAGGGAACTTCAGTCCCATCCCCTGGTTGACTGGATAAAATCTGAATCCAAACCCGGATTCAGTTATATTAAAGTGAGCATGTACCAGTACATTCCCAAGGAGGAGTTCCAGCAATTATGGGATGAATTAAGGAGAAAGGCGCTGAATGTTCAGTCCCAACTACCCAAGGAGGCGAGTACAATATTGGTGAACGATGATTTCGGTGATGTGTTCGGGATCTATTATGCCCTAACTGCAGATGAGGGATTTACCTACGAGGAACTGGAAGATTATGCCCAGTTCATCAAGCAAAATTTAGCTACAGTAAAGGATGCTGCCAAGGTAGAGTTATTTGGGATACAGGACAGGGTTGTCAATGTGTACATCTCCGAACAAAAACTTAGCAACTCAGGAATCACTCCTGCAAATATTCGCGAAGCAATCAATTCCCAAAACCAGCTGGTTAAAGCTGGAAATTTTAAGGCAGGGAAAATGGAAGTGAGAGTGGATGCCGTCGGAACTTTTCAGTCCCTCGAGGAAATCGAAAATCTGGTTATTACCGGTAGGGAAGGGAACCAAATACGGCTCCAGGACCTTGCCACTGTGGAAAGGGACTATAAAGATCCTCCAGGCAATCTTATGCGTATGAACGGGAAACCCGCCATTGGAATTGGTATAGCCACCAGGGTAGGTGGCAACTCGGTGAAGATGGGCGAGAGGGTCAGGACGAAACTTGAAGCCCTGGAAGCTTTACTTCCGATAGGCATTGAGCTGAACGGGATATACTTTGAGGATGAGGTGGCTGTAAAGGCAAATAACGATTTTCTTGTTAACCTGGCACTGGCAGTAGGTATCGTTATATTCATCATTTTGCTGTCAATGGGGGTACGTGCAGGTCTTCTGATCGGTTCAAGCCTGATATTTACCATTATGGGCACCCTGCTGTTTATGATGCCTGCAGGGATCGAATTGCATAGAACCTCCCTTGCCGCTATTATTATAGCAATGGGCATGCTGGTGGATAATGCTATAGTGGTAACCGATAATGCACAGATCCGGATAAAACGCGGCATGAAACGAAGGGATGCTCTCGTGCAGGGAGCGACCACACCCCAATGGGGACTTTTCGGTGCGACGATCATCGCGGTAATATCATTTCTTCCCCTATACCTGGCACCAAACAATACTGCTGAAATCATTAAACCCCTGTTTGTTGTTCTTGCAATATCCCTTTTACTCAGCTGGCTGTTTGCTCTGATTCAGACACCCGTCTGGGGTGATTTTATACTGAAAGAAACCAAAGGTGAAGAAGGCAAGGACCCTTATGATACTGCGTTTTACAGAAAATTAACCGGATTTATTGAGGGTGTGATTAAAATGCGGTGGATTACACTTGGAGCTGTTGTTGTATTATTTGTAATAAGCATGTCTCTGTTCAAATTTATTGAGGAGGACTTTTTCCCCGCCATTAATAAGGCTGAATTCAAAATGGATTATTTCCTTCCTCAGGGATCTGATATCAAAGCCCTTGAATCCGATATTAAAGAAATGGAGGATTTCCTGCTTTCAAGGGAAGATGTACAGAATGTATCCATAAGCCTCGGAGCTGCGCCTTTGCGATATTATCTGGCTACCGTAGCCTGGAGTCCCCGGCCTCATTACGCAAATCTCCTGATTGAAACAAATGATTTCAGCAGCGCGGATTCTCTCATGGGAATTTTTAAAAATTATGTTGAAAGTAATTTTCCCGATGGACTTTCAATCTTTTACAAGTTCAAGGTATCTCCCTATCCGGATGCTATCCTTGAAGCAACATTCCAGGGACCCGATGAGAAGGTACTCAGGAACCTGGCCAACCAGGCCAAAGAAATAATGCGTGCTGATCCTCTGGTTGAAAATGTAAGGGATGGATGGGGAGAACGAACCTTGAAATTTGAACCCCTCTATTCACAGAATAAGGGAAGGATTGCCAATGTAACAAGGACAGAGATGGCATCTGCTCTACAGAGAGTCACAGACGGTCAGCAGGTTGGTACTTATCGTGAGAAAGACTGGGTAATGCCGATTCTTCTCAAAGATGTAAATTATGATTATTACGACTACAGTAATATTGGCGGCCTGCCCATAATGTCATCAACAGGTGAAACGGTTCCACTTGAGCAAATTACGGATGGTCTGGATATGTCATGGGAGGAAGGTGTAATTACCAAATACAACAGGGAGCTTTGCCTTGCAGCCCAGTGTGATCCTGTTCCCGGTGTTGGTAACAAAGAGATTGAATCCAGGCTAATGCATCTGATCGAAGATATCCCACTGCCTCCCGGGTATTCTCTCTGGTGGGATGGTATCTATGAAGACCAGACCCTCTCATCAGAGGCCATAATGTCTCAAATGCCAATAGCGATCATATTAATTTTGTCAATCCTTATGCTACTTTTCCGTGACATAAGAAAAACGCTTATCGTTATCCTGATGGTTCCCCTTGTTCTTATCGGCGTTGTATTTGCTTTCCTGACCTCGGGACTATTTTTCGGATTTTTTGCCATTCTGGGCCTTCTTGGACTCGTCGGCATGGTTATTAAAAATGCCATTGTCCTCCTTGACCAGGCAGAGCTGGAGATGAAAGAGAATGGAAAATCGAAATACCAGTCCATCGTCCTGGCAGCCCGTTCAAGGGCAATTCCCGTATCCATGGCTGCAGGTACAACAATACTTGGGATGATACCCCTTGTACCGGATCCTATGTTCGGAGGTATGGCCGTAACCATAATGGGCGGGCTCTTCGTGGCTACCCTGCTGACAATAATTGTATTGCCAGCATTTTACGCTATTATTTTCGGACTCAAAAGGGAGGAACTGTAACTTCAGAACTCCTTACTTGTCGCAGTCTAAGTTAGCAGAAATTTCAAAAACCATCCTTAATTCTGTACCGGGAAATGTGGTCTCTGTTTGGTTCAACAGGCTAGCCAGTTCAGCAGCAGCCTGATTATACCGGTTGGCAGATAATG
>DRHS01000181.1 GCA_011053095.1 Bacteroides sp. | reverse complement strand
ATGAGAGGTTCACCATTCTCGGCATCCTTTAGCTCACCGTTGATAACTGCCTCGTCCCGGTTGCCGAGATCTTTTTCGTTTCCAATAATAAGGGTACTAACTATCACTGCTTTTCGGCCCTCTATATATAATTTTTCAGTATTCGTCAGGACATTCGCACCTTCTTTACCCATTGAAGCTTTAATAGAACTGTTTTCATAGTCAGGCAGGTCCAAAACCATATGCATGCCCCGGGTTATAAAAATTCTGTTATCAGTATCTATCTGGAAATTAAGTTCAGTTCCCCGGAACTGATCCGACAGAACCTCCATGAGATCCAGGTTGTCTCCCCTGACCGAAACTGAAATATCCTGCATCCAGATTTCCAGATAAATGAAACGTACGGGCACCTGATCTTCAACTTTCCTGACAAATTCCTTAAAAGACAGATCCGTAAAATCTCCCGAGATCACCGGTCCCTGAGCCTCAGACAATGAAGGTGAAAAAAGATATCCCAGAATAAGGAAGGCGATTTTGAAGTATTTGTTCATCAGCCTCGAATAATAATGTTACACTGTCTCAACAGGTTTATCATTTCAGCATCTGTTGCCTGTTTGATCATGATAATGTTTTTCCGGATGTATTTCAGAATCTCGGATTGGTGTTCGGGAAAAATTTTGGAAAATGATTTCGCCCCTCTGAATTTATGCAATGTGGAATTGCGGAGCATATAAGAATCTCTTTTTGACTGATGAAATTCTCCCATTATATACTCTTTTGACGAACCTGGACTCAGGGTTTTACTCCAGTGAAAATAGAAAGCCAGGTCATCTGCTTCTATTATCTGATAGATCAGGGTGTCGGTGCCTGGAAAATTACATTTCCTGAAAACTTTTCCATCCAGCTCAAATTCATGAATCCTGGAATTACTTGGGATGATCTCATGATAAATCTGGTCAAGATAAGTGTATCGAAGAATTATTTGCTGCTCGTACAGATTGTACTTCAGAAATACATCATTATATTCCCTGTTGTCCAGGACAAGTTTTCCCTCTCTGAATTCATCCTCTCCGAAAAATTTGTGACCGGAGGCCAATAAATGCATGTTGTAGTAACGTGCACCGTTAACCAGGGACTGGTCGGGGCCATACTGTTCATCAAAAAACGCATCAAGCTCAGTAATTTTTTCAGCCGGGAGTTGACCTTTCAATTGAAAAGCAGTAAGCATTGATATGAGATTGAATAGCAGGCAAATGTTCATCCGCATATGCTTGATCTTTGAACTATGCAATATTCAGTGCTTATGAAACCATAATGGATACTGAAATAGAGGAGACAAAATTAATAAAATTATTAATCAATGTCCCGATAAGTTATATTCCTACGGGTGTTGGTATGAAATATTGGATTGTTTATTTTAGCTTACTCTGGAAAGTCTTCTGGTAATCCTCCAGGCTCTCGGAGGTAAACTTGTCCTCCACAATATAATTTAGCAGTGGTTCAATACCTGATGGTGTCTGATAACCGGGAACGGCGCCCAGCAATTGCATTTCTTCATTCAGGTAAGCTATCGAGGGGTATGACATTTTCCCGTTAAGGAGTCCCGCAGCAAGCTCGTGATAGCCTCGGGAACCCTGGGCTATGAATTTGTAAGAGGTTCCATTGAAGGTGATTTCTTCTTTTCCTTCGGCATCCAGCTTGACAGCGTAATAGTTTTCGTTGATGTATTCGGCAATGACCGGATTGCTGAACGTTTCCTTATCCATTTTTTTGCACCAGCCGCACCAGTCGGTATAAACATCGACCATTATCTTCTTCGGATTTTCCTTATTCAGTTTTTCTGCCTCTTCGATTGATACCCATTTAACCTTGTTGTCTTGCGCAATCAGGGTTACAGGGGAAAGAATAAGGATTGCTAATAATAAGTAAATCTGATTTTTCATTTTTATCCGCATATATTTCATAGTCATCCAGGAATCAAATTCTGTTCCAAATTTACGGAATCGGGAGTAAATGGTTATAGTATAGAGCCATTTTAACAATTATTTATACCCTGCTGATAGGGTTCAGGTCTCCCGCATCTTATTTTTCTTATTTTTACGATCACACAATACTAAATCATAATCTACTATCATGGAAAAAGTAAAACAGACCCTTAGAGACTCAGCATCTGCAAGATGGATCGCACTGATTCTTGTCAGTGGACTCATGTTCGGAACCTACTGGTTCCAGGATTTCTTCGGAGGATTGAAGGGATTAATGGAAAGCGAGATGGGCTTTACCTCTGAGGAATTTGGGCGTCTTATCGGACTCACGACTATTGCCAATATGTTTGGTATGATCATAATCGGAGGAATGATACTTGACAAATGGAGTATACGGGCTGCAGGACTGCTTTTCGGTGGACTTGCGACGATTGGTGCTGCAATAACCGCAATGGCGGCACATGGAGTCTTCGGTGAGGGGCATAAAATAACTCTCACGATGATGATCGTTGGACGGATCATGTTTGGCTCGGGTCTGGAAGTCGTCTGTGTTGTGGCCACGCGTACCATAGTTAAATGGTTTAAAGGCTACGAACTGGCCCTTGCTATGGCAGTTAATATGGGATTTGGCCGGCTCGGAACCGCTATCGCAATGGCCGTTTCCATTGATATTTCAAAAGGAGTCGTTGCCCCTTCAGTTAGCTTTGCTGCCACCCTGATCGGCATTGGACTGATCATGTTTCTTATCTATTGTATTATGGATGTAAAACTTGACAGGCAGGATGCAGAAGTATCTTCCGCTCCCAAAGAAGAATTCAAATTCACGGATCTCTTTAAACTACTTAAGAATCCCTCTTTCATGTACATTGCCTTCCTCTGCCTTGCATTTTACGCGGCTGTTTTCCCATTTATTCAATATGCCCCGGACCTGCTTGTCAATAAATACGGATTCTCTTATGATCTGCCTGCCGACGGGAGGGGTAGTATTGTACTCTTTGGATCCACAGCCCTGGGAAATGCTTCCATCATCGTAGCAATCTGGGCGTTTGGACTGGCATTTTCCATGGTCCCGGCCAATATTAAGAAACGGAGAGGCAAGCTGATATCGATCGGAGTGATTCTGGTTTTGTTTGTCCTGTTCATAGGTTCCCTTTGGGAAGATACACTGAGTGTATGGCTTAAGAACGGACCAAAGACAGCAAGTCTGATTCCACTGGGTACCATCCTGTTTACACCGATATTCGGGAATATGGTTGACAAGAAAGGTAAGGCTGCTTCTATTATGATCCTTGGATCCCTGCTGTTGATCTTTGCCCATGTTGCACTTTCGGTGTTCAACAGCGTAGCGCTGGGTTATCTCGGACTGCTGTCTCTTGGTATTGCATTTTCACTGGTGCCGGCTGCCATGTGGCCTTCGGTTGCCAAAATTGTGCCGGAGAGCAGGCTTGGTACAGCATATGCGACGATGTTTACGATTCAGAACTGGGGACTCGGACTCTTTTTCTGGGGTATTGGAGCCGTTCTTGATCTTTCAAACAAGGCTGACCTTGAAGCAATACGGGCAGGAGAGAAGGTTTATAACTATACCACACCCATCCTGATGCTGGTTGTATGTGGAGTTATCTCTATTTTCCTCGCGTACAAGCTTCTTCAGGCTGACCGTAAAGCAGGGTATGGACTTGAACTGCCCTCTGGCCAGGCCGGAGTACCCCAGGAATAGTCTCCTGGGAGAATTCAAAAATTAAACAATCTAAAACCGGCAGATATGAGCCGGGCTAAATGATTAACAAATTCAACTAAAACCAAAATGAGCACTGAAATTAAAAACCTGGAGCCCAAAGCAATATGGGAGATATTTTATGAGCTAACGCAGATACCAAGACCTTCAAAGAAAGAAGAGAAAGCCGCTGAATATGCTAAAGCTTTTGGTGAGAAACTAGGTCTTGAAACCATTGTAGATACTGCAGGTAATGTGATAATTAAGAAACCTGCCACGCCCGGTTTTGAAAACCGTAAAGGTGTGATTCTGCAGGGCCATCTCGATATAGTACCACAGAAAAACAGTGATACAGACCATGATTTTGAAAAGGATCCCATTGAGGCATATATTGATGGAGAGTGGGTGACAGCAAAGGGGACTACCCTGGGTTCCGATAATGGTATGGGTGTAGCAGCCGGACTGGCTGTAATGCAGGACAATTCTCTGAAGCACGGACCTGTAGAGGTTCTTATGACCATTGATGAAGAAACCGGTATGACAGGTGCTTTTGAGCTGCAGGGAGGACTACTTGAAGGAAAGATCCTGATGAATCTTGATTCTGAGGACGAAGGTGAACTTTATATCGGATGCGCCGGAGGAATAGATGTCAGCGGAAAGTTGAGATATTCAGAAGAGGCAGTCCCACACGGAAGCGAGGCATTTAATCTGGCTCTCACCGGCCTCAAAGGCGGCCACTCCGGACTGGATATACCTCTTGGAAGGGGTAACTCCAACCTTCTTATATGCCGTTTTATGTACGAGGCCGCTGAGAAATTCGGGATGAGACTTGCCAGTATTGAGGGTGGAAGCCTCCGGAATGCAATCCCACGCGAATCCTTTGCAGTAATTACCGTACCTGCCACAGAGAAAGATGCCTTTCTGGCTTCGGTGAAAGAATATGAAGCTGTCTTTGCAAATGAACTGGGAAGTGCTGAGCCCGGTCTTTCTTTCAAAGCCGATCCGGCTGACCTTCCGGGAAGTTTGATAGACGCCTCCAGCCAGGATAAACTCATCCGTACTGTATATGGAATGCCCAACGGAGTCATCCGCATGAGCGCCGAGATGCCGGGTGTGGTCGAAACATCCACAAACCTGGCGATTGTAAAATCCGGGAATGGAGAAATTGACGTGTTATGCCTTGTAAGGAGTTCCGTTGATTCTGCTAAACTCAGTCTGGCCGATTCTCTGAAAAGTGTTATGGAACTTTCTGGTGCTGAAGTTGTATTAGGCGGAAGCTATCCGGGATGGAAACCTGATGTGGATTCACCCATCCTTGTAACCATGAAAAAGGTGTATGAAAGGGATTTCGGCAAGGTGCCTGAGGTAAAGGTGATTCACGCAGGACTTGAATGCGGGATTATTGGTGATACATACCCGGGTCTCGATATGATTTCTTTCGGTCCGACAATACGCTTCCCACATTCTCCTGACGAGAAAGTTCATATTGCAAGCGTTCAGAAATTCTGGGATTACCTGGTAAAAACTCTTGAAGAGGTTCCTGAGAAATAATTTTAGTCAACCGAAATCAAGAACTAAATCATCGTATCAGTCTATGTCAATCATTGGTCTGGTTAAAACACAGCGCTTACAATCTGCCTGATGTTTTCGGAGAGGCCCAGGGAGTAGTAGTGGATTACAGGGACACCGGCGGCTTTCAGTTCTTTTGACTGCTGAATGCCCCATTCGACACCTACCTGCCTGGCTTCAGCTGTTTCCTTGCATTTCTTGAGTTCTCTGACCAGGTCATCCGGAAGTTCAATACTGAAGGTCTGTGGTAAAAGGCGAAGGTCATTCAGGAAGGTGATCGGCTTGATTCCCGGAACGATGGGTACCGTGATGCCTTCAGCCCTGCAGAGGTCCACAAATTCAAAGAATTTTTTATTATCAAAGAACATCTGGGTTACCACATAGTCGGCACCGGCATCAACTTTTTCTTTCAGATATACAAGATCTGATTTCATATTGGGGGCCTCGAAATGTTTTTCAGGATAGCCTGCAACGGCAACAGAAAAATCTGTTGGTGTAGCGTTGATGAGGTTTTCGTCAAGGTAAATCCCCTTATTCATGTTTACAATTTGTCCAACCAGGCCAGCAGCCTGTGAATGACCATCCTCCTCGGGAGCAAAACGTTTCTCACCCCTCGGAGGGTCGCCTCTGAGTGCCAGTACATTATGCATACCCAGGTAATGGAGGTCCATCAGGCCGCTTTCTGTTTGCTCCTTTGTAAAACCGCCACAGATAAGATGAGGAACCACTGTAATATTATACTTGTATTTAATAGCTGCAGATACTGCAACGGTCCCTGGTCTCTTTTTAATAATCGTCTTTTCCACCAGGTTTTGCTTGAGTTTCTTATAAACAATTTCCTGCTGGTGATAGGTAATGTTAATGTTGATGGGGTTGAATTTCATCAGGGGATCGATGGCATCATAAAGTTTTTGTATGCTATGTCCCTTTACGGGTGGTAGTAATTCAAACGAGAATACTGTTTCAGTTGCGCTTTTTATCTGGTCAATGACTTTCATTGTAGGAGAGGATTCATTTTATACATGGGCAGTACCAGGGTCAAATGGTTTTAGGCGGGCTAAATTACTTATTTATAATTTAATAGGTATAGGCGCTTAGGCATCCCTCTCTTTCCTTTTGTTTAAGCGGATTACACTATTTTTTACCATCCTTTTCACTAGGGAATTAAACAATACCTCTTTATTATTTCGTCTGTTAAACCTAAAGT
>DRHS01000180.1 GCA_011053095.1 Bacteroides sp. | reverse complement strand
GAAGTCTGATCCGGGGAGGGAGAAGTCCCCGGGACTCTTACGGTCGCCGGCAATTATAAAATCAATATCACGCAGCCTTGTTATAACTACAATTACTCCTCCAAATAAGGTATTAGGTCTCTTTGCGAAAGAATGCCAGCAGCATGATATTGATTTTATAATTGCCGGCGACCGTAAGAGTCCCGGGGACTTCTCCCTCCCCGGATCAGACTTCTGGAGCATTGACCGGCAGATGGATTCAGGGTATAATTCTGCCAGGGCAATACCCATGAACCATTACGCCCGTAAAAACATTGCCTACCTGGCAGCCATCGAAAAAGGAAATGAGATAATCCTCGAAACCGATGATGACAACCTTCCCTATGAAAACTTCTGGAATTTACCGGAAACTGAGGTCGGGGGAAAACTTGTGAAGAATCAAGGATGGATAAATGTATTCAGCCTGTTCACCGACCAGGTGATCTGGCCAAGAGGATTTCCGCTTGAACAGATCGGAAAAGCAACAATTGATACTGGGCCCGGAAACAAATACCACTGTCCCATTCAACAGGGATTGGCAGACGACAATCCCGATGTTGACGCAGTATTCCGCCTTACCCGGGATCTGCCGCTCAGATTTGACAAGGATCTTTTATTTGTTCTCGGAAAAGGAAGCTGGTGCCCTTTTAACAGCCAGAATACGGTCTGGTTCAGGGAGGCATTCCCATTGATGTACCTCCCCTCGAAATGCACATTTCGCATGACAGACATCTGGAGGAGTTTTGTGGCCCAGAGAATTGCATGGGAATATGGGTGGAATATAGCTTTCTACTCCCCCACTGTTTACCAGGAACGAAACGAACATAACCTGCTCAAAGACTTTGAAGAAGAAGTCCCGGGATACCTTAACAACTCCTCCATCGCAAGAGCACTTGAAGATCTGAATCTCTCAGGCAAAAAGGATGATATCTTCCGGAACCTGGTCCTCTGCTACGATAAACTGATCGAAATGGGCCTGGTTGGCAGCGAAGAGACAGAGATACTGAAACATTGGATCGGGGACCTTCAAAAAGTATTATAGCTGTAATAAAATGACCGATAATCCTTCAATATCACTGGTTCCCCTTCCGGGCACCTATTCAATTCATAGTCTGGAGCCCGGGCAACCTTTGCCACAAATACAGGAAGGCTTCCACTCGGTTACAGTCACCGAGGAGGAAAAAGAAATTGATTCACAGCATTGCAGTAAGGGATTGAAGGGACTGAAAGTAGAGGGTCCCCTGGATCTAAGCCTTACAGGAATACTACACGATTTGTCCAAACCACTGAAAGAAGCCGGTATCAGTATCTTTGCAATATCCACCTACGATACGGACTACCTGTTTATTCCAGAATCATCCTACGGCAGTGCCATCCAGGTTCTTTCAGATAGTTATATAATTCGTCCCGAATAAGAGAGAAGGAGTACAGCCTGGATTTTCTTATATTTGCCAAAATTTTCACGATGTATAAAGCCATTATCCGTCCACTTCTCTTTCTACTCCAGCCGGAAACAGTACATCATCTCATCGTATCCCTGATCAAAGTATTCTTTGTTATCCCCGGTATCAAACCACTTGTCAGATCTGCTTACAGAGTTAGAGACCCAGGACTTGAACGGGAGGTGTTTGGACTGAAGTTTGAGAATCCTGTGGGACTGGCAGCCGGGTTTGACAAGAATGCCACATTCTTCAACCAATTCTCGGCATTCGGTTTCTCTTTCATTGAAGTCGGGACGGTAACACCGGTCGGACAGCCCGGGAATCCCAAACCCCGCTCCTTCCGGTTAACAAAGGATAAAGCACTTATAAACCGCATGGGATTAAATAACGATGGGGTGAAAGCTGCCGCAATTCGACTAAGAAAACGTCGATCAAATGTCATCATAGGGGGTAACCTCGGCAAGAATACTGCAACACCCAATGATAAGGCTGTTGATGATTATGCCGCAGTTTTTGAGGAGTTGTATGAGGTGGCCGATTATTTTGTAGTTAATGTCAGTTGTCCCAATATAAGCGATCTAAGCCATTTACAGGACCGTGATCAGCTCGACGGCATTCTTTCGCGTCTCAGTACAATTCGGTCTGAAAAGGCTATTAGAAAGCCTGTATTGGTGAAAATATCACCGGATCTCAACAATAAACAGATTGATGATGTGATTGATTTGACGGGCCAGCACGGAATGGATGGTATAATTGCAACAAATACCACAATAACCCGGGATGGACTGAGCACTGAGTCCGGAAAGGTGAAGGAGATTGGTAATGGGGGACTAAGTGGCAGCCCGGTTCGGGATCGTTCCACCGAGATTATCAGATACATTCACGAAAAAACAGCGGGAAAGCTTCCAATTATCGGTGTGGGCGGTATCATGAATCCCGAAGATGCAATTGAGAAGATAAAAGCCGGTGCAAGCCTGGTACAGGTTTATACAGGCTTCATTTACGAAGGTCCTTCTCTTGTACGCCGTATCAACCGCAAGATCCTCAGATCTTCCTGAACCCTTTTAAAAGCCTTATAATCTAATGAAGCAGCAGATCGGTCGATTTACTGCTCATTGCGATATTCCCTGAAAGTCTTGTCAGTATAAAATACAATAACCCTCTCAACCTCCCTTGCAAGAGGCTTTAAACCTTCTGCGGGTCTCTCCTTAAGACCGGGAGTTTCAATATTCGCAGAAAGATTCTTTTCATCCTTTGCAGGGGAAGTCTCAGAGAATGGACCATCAAACAACTCTCCAGGAACCCTTCTTTTACGGTACATTTCACCCAAACCGGTAATAAGCCAGTCAGCATCGATTCCGGGAAAGGCCTGGAGTATTTTTTGTATAAAATCAAATCCTGGCTTGTTACGTCCTGAAAGCACGTGAGAAACCGATGAACGCTGAACACCAATCTTATCAGCGAATTGTGAGGAAGATAGCTCTTCCCTGCGTAATATCTCCTGAATTTGATCCTGCATCTGCTATTTACAAATGTAATATATATTTCATTGACATCTGTAAACTTATTGTTGATTGATAATTTTACATTTGTTATTATATCTCCTGGGGAATATAAACCTTATTCATTGTATTTATTACACTGAACCGATAGGGATAATAGATCTGAAAGTGCTGTATAGTATACAATATTAGGAGAGGAGAGAACCTGGGATTATCCTATTGACCCCGTATTAATAGTAAATTTGAATTAATCCTTAATATAAAACCAATAATATACTGGTTTACAAAGATATAAGTGATATAATCATCCAATATTTGCTGAATAGTTAACATTTGTAAATAGTTTATTAAGATAGTACTTGAAGTATTTGGTCTAAATACCTGGATTTTAATGTAATAATACATGTATATTACATTGAGAAATGTCTATATCCCTGCAATAGCTGAAGGTTTACAAATAAATATGATATGTTTAGAAATGTAATTCATTTATGTGACATTGTGACATATGTAGGTTACATTTGTAATGCCACTCTCCCAGCCTTTTTCAGTTCCTTTCAAAATTGGATTTTGGGGATTCCTGGGTTTTATTCCCTGAAATCAAAATTTCCATATTTGAATACAGTTTGTCATAAACGGTCAAATATCCGATTCTAGGGAACATTGAAATTTTTGCTTCTGGGTACCCTCCTGCCCTTTTGATTTTTGACCACAGTTGTATTTTTTTACTTTTATGTTGTATTAAGCATTAACCTTATGAAGAAGATTCAACTCCACTGGCAAATTCTTATTGCACTTATCATCGCAATTGTGTTTGGAATCATATTCCCTACTTCCTACATGATTCGGGAAAAGTCATATAAATCACTTATAAGGAGCAAAGTTGACCCGGTTGTCCTGGTTAAAATCGAGCAGCTGGAAGGAGTTGAATATGAAACCCGGGCTGAGTTTGAAGATGCACTGACCGGTATCCTGACAACTTCAGAGTCTGAGAAACACTCCAGACTGCTGACAGGAGCAGCACATTACAATCCCCACGTAGGAGCTATAAGCTGGATGGGTGATCTCTTCCTGAGGGCCTTAAAAATGATTATCATTCCCCTCATCCTCAGCTCCCTGATCAGCGGTGTAACCAGCATAGGCAGTGGCGGAAACCTGGGTCGTTTGGGACTAAAAACCATGTCTTATTACATACTGACCAGTACTTTTGCCATAATTACCGGATTGTTCTTTGTTAATATGATAAAGCCCGGTATGGGCGCGGATCTGAATTTTAGCGAGCATGTAGAGGGACTCGTGGAAAAGCAGCGCAGCCTGGGTGAGACTCTGATCGATATTGTACCAACGAACATCTTTGAGGCACTTGGAAATAGTTCGATGCTTTCAATAATCTTTTTCGCCATCCTGTTCGGATTTTTTATAACACGGGTCAGGGACCCACACGGGGAGGTTCTAAAAAAGGCTTTTAACTCCATTTTCGAAGTTATGATGCAGATTACCCTGTTTGTCATTAAGTTCACTCCTCTTGGTATTTTTGGTATTGTAGCTAAAGTAGTAGCGGACCAGGATGACCTGGGCAATCTTGTCACGCGGATGGGACTCTATATGGGAACTGTGATCCTGGCCCTGCTAATCCATTTCTTTATCACTCTTCCACTTGTTGTAAGATTGATTGGCAAATCACATCCCTGGAAACATCTGAGAAACATGTCTACTCCCCTTCTTACAGCTTTTTCCACTTCTTCTTCCGGGGCAACATTACCACTTACCATTGAAGCTGTGGAACATAAGTCAGGTGTATCGAACAAGATAAGCAGCTTTACTCTTCCATTGGGGGCAACGATAAACATGGATGGTACAGCACTATATGAATGCATTGCCGCAATGTTCATTGCCCAGGCTTATGGGGTGGAAATGACGATTGTTCAGCAACTGATCATTATTGTTACAGCCTTACTTGCATCAATCGGGGCTGCTGCTATTCCTATGGCGGGACTCGTAATGATTACAGTTATTCTGACAGCTGTGGGACTGCCACTGGAGGGTGTGGGACTTATCCTGGCGGTTGACCGTATACTGGATATGTTTCGTACCGCAACAAATGTTTGGAGTGATTCATGCGGAGCAGTTGTGGTCGCTAAATCTGAGGGAGAAAAGCTACTGGTATAGCTAACCCTGCATATCAGTCCCCACCCAGGATCAGAACCTTTCCAGTCAGATTGGAATCTAATTCCGGTAATAATCAGTACTCTCGAAGATTTTATCTGCTGAACCGGCTATGAAACCACTGAACAGATTTCCTTTTGAATTCATCAGGTATCCATTGTCTTTGAGAAATTTATTTACATCTTCAATTCCCCTAAAACCATTTAGTGAGTTCACACTAACCGTAAAATGATTGGCCCTGAACCCATGAATATACAACCAGGCTGCATATTCTGATTCAATCCTCAGTTTCTCATATATATTGTAAGATGGAACACCAAAAACATTGCCGGAAAATATCAGCTCATCACTCTTCCAAATATCAGTATTGACCTTATCAATTGACTGGTGAATCTGTTCCTGTAACCAGGGACTGAAATTATTAAGCAGGAGTTCAGAAATGAATACCCTGGGAGCATTCGCCCGCCCCGGAAGTTCGAAATGCATTGCATGCAGGTGCTTATTTTTAAACTGGTAATGTCCCGCAGCCATGTAACCACGTTCAATAAAAGGCCTGACCAGTACTTCAATATTCATTCGCTCATGATTAAATGTCCTGAATGCAATGTGATCATTCACTACCTTCTCTCCCTGATCTGAAAACAATGCATGAATTTTATAAGCTGACGGATTCTGAGAAGTATAATCTCAGACCTCCTGATCCCCACCCTGGAGACCAGTCCGTTACGCCGTTTATGTCGCAGACATAAAATGTCGTAAATTTGCCGGAAAATCAGATCAGGGAGAGAAGGTAGTGAATGATCACATTGCATTCAGGACATTTAATCATGAGCGAATGAATATTG
>DRHS01000179.1 GCA_011053095.1 Bacteroides sp. | reverse complement strand
TTTTGCGATCCTTTCTGTTTTCCTGACAGCTTCCGCTGCTCCCTGGCCAACCTATCCTCATGCCTGCGGAAACTGTTCACACCTTTTACCATGGTACCATCCGAAAAAGCAGCAAAACAATCTATCCCTGCATCAATGCCGATCTTAGAATCGGAAGGATGCTTCCCGATTTCAATCCGCTGCTCTACCTGGATCGAAACATACCAGTTCAATCCCTTCCTGGAAACGGTAATATTTTTCACTCTCCCGATAATCTCCTGACTTTTGTAAAAGCCTGACCAGCCGATTTTAGGCAAAAATATTCTTCGGTTGTAAATCTTGACCCCCTGAGGAAAACGGATATTGTCGCCCCTTCCTTTTCTTTTAAATACCGGGAGGCGTTTCAGCGGTTGTTTCTTATCAAAGCAGTCTCTGAAAGCCCTTTCCAGGTCCCTGAGTTTCTGCTGTAATACCTGTGAAGGGCATTCTGCCATGAATGAGTACTCTTCGGACCGTTTCCAAAGGGTAAGCCAGAAAGCCAGCTCATTGTACCAGAGTACTGCCTGGCCTTTTTCCAGGCGTTCGAGGTTCATGGAAAGAGCTTTGTTCCACAAAAAACGTGAAGAACCACAAAACTTTGAAAGTTTTGACTCAATTTCATCATTGGTCTTCAGGCGAAAAACATATGCTTTTCGTATCGTTTGCATTATTAATGAATATACGTAAAATATTGATAGAAAACAAGATATAGCGTAATTAAAAATATTCTGTTCGTTCGATTTACATACATTTGGTCTTGATCCATATTTTAATTAAAATCCAGGACTTGTTACTGGAAAGAAAACAGTCTCTGCCCGGTAATTAATGCCGTGAATTATGAAATATCGAAGTATATTTATGAAAAGTTTCTATGTCCTTATATCCACTCCCTGAAGTGAAGTGGTTTTACGGACATGTGGATAAAACAGGTTTTCTAACAGGCGGCCATCGCTATATTCATCATAGTGCCAATGCTTTGCAAACCTTTTCCCCAGCCATGTATTATTTTGTGCGGGTGTGACTTGCATAGCAAGTAAAGAATTATTTACTTCGTATCGTAAACTCAATATTTGAAAATACAATGAGCTATCTCTTTGCATCCGAATCCGAATCCGAGGGGCACCCTGACAAGGTAGCCGACCAGATATCCGATGCATTGCTTGATGAATTTTTGAGATAAGTATTACAAAATCGACGCAGACTCCTGGTCTTTTTGTGTTAGTCCGTTGAAGCCACGATTGTTAAATTCATCTGAATGAATATTCTTTATTACAGCGATTTAAACTACTCGAAAGTAAAAAAGCAGTTTGAAAAAACTGTCGCTTATCTGAAGGCCGGGGATTTTTCTTCCGCCGAGGTGAAAAAAATGGCGAACAAAGGGTTCTACCGGGCAAAGCTGGATTATGCAAACAGGTTGCTTTTTAAATTTGCCAGGCATAACGGTCAGTATTACCTGCTTTTGCTTGAGGTGATTTACAATCACGAGTATGAAAAATCACGTTTCCTGCGGGGAACGAAAATCGACGAGAACAAGCTGAAAAACCTCAGCTCAGCCGATGAAACCGATGAACAGGATAGTGAAAAACTGGTTTATGTAAATCCGGGTTCAGTCAATTTTCATATGCTTGATAAAGCCATTTCCTTCGATGAGGATCAACAGAGATTATTCAGGCTGAAACCGCCGGTCATCATCATCGGATCGGCGGGCAGCGGTAAAACAGTACTTACACTTGAAAAGCTCAAAACACTTAAAGGCGATGTACTGTATGTAACCCTTTCTCCTTTTCTTGTTGAAAACTCGGCAACCTTGTATTACGCCAATAATTATGAAAATGATAAGCAGGAAATAGATTTCCTTTCGTATAAAGAATTCCTCGAAACCCTGAAGATTATTAAAGGCCGGGAGCTGGATTACCGGGGGTTTGAAGAATGGCTGCATCCCCGAAGTCATTCATTTGGCATAAAGGAATCTCATAAATTATTTGAAGAGTTCAGGGGGGTTCTCACGGGAAAGGAAATAACAAAAGAGTACATAAGCCGTGAAGATTACGTGGGACTGGGAATTAAACAATCGATCTTCATTTCGCAGGAACGCGTGAAGGTTTATACTGCATTCGGGAAATACCTTGAGTTTCTCAGGGAGAATGATCTTTACGACCTGAACATGGTTTCCTTCCACTGGCTTAAATACTGTGAACCCAGATATGATTTTATCGTTATCGATGAAGTGCAGGATTTTACGAATATTCAGTTGTTTATCCTGTTGAAATCCCTTAAAAATCCTGATAATTTCATTCTCTGCGGGGACTCCAACCAGAATGTCCATCCGAATTTTTTCTCCTGGACCAATGTCAAAACCATGTTCTACAAACATGAACTCAGCGGAAAAGAGGTGCAGATACTCAGGTCCAACTACAGAAACTCTCCCACTATTACCAATATTGCCAATAAATTGCTGAAGATCAAAAACGCCCGGTTCGGATCTATCGACAAGGAGAGTACTTATCTTGTTGAATCCCTGGCATCAAACACAGGAGAAGTTCACCTGCTGAATGACAGCCGGAATACGAGGCAGCAAATGAACGATAATACCATGCGTTCGACAAAATATGCCGTACTGGTTATGAAGCCGGAGGACAGAGCGGATGCCAGGAAGATCTTTAAAACCCCTCTTGTCTTTTCCATCCAGGAAGCAAAAGGCCTTGAGTACCGGAATATCATTGCCCTGAACTTTATCAGCGGCAACAGCAGTGAATTCCATGAAATTACTAAAGGAGTCGATCCCGGGCAGATTGAGGGGGAAGCCATTAATTACTCCAGGGGAAAAGACAAGTCCGATAAATCGCTGGAAGCTTATAAGATCTATATCAACTCCCTGTATGTCGCAGTAACCAGGGGCATCGAAAATCTTTATATCCTGGAATCATCAGACAGGCATGATATCCTGCGTCTTCTCGGACTGGCGAAGATCAGTGATAAGGTCAAACTGGAGGAAGATGTGTCTTCAATGGAGGACTGGAAAGAGGAAGCCAGGAAGCTGGAAATGCAGGGGAAGAAAGAACAGGCTGAAGATATCAGAAAGTCCATTCTGGAAATCCGTGAGCCCGAATGGGAACCTCTTACACCTGGTAGTATCAGTGAATTGAAAAAGCAAGCCCTGGATCCCGGCCATTACAACAAAAAAGCCAAGGATCTGCTGTTCCATTATGCCATCCTGAACGATGATCAGGACATTATTCAACGCTTGTCTGGTCTTAAATACAGAAAAGCCGATAATTATGAGTCAGAAATGGCAACTGTATTCAGGAAATATTACAGTACATATGAAAAAGACGATGTTCAGATGGTTGAGCAAAACATCAGAAAGTACGGCATTGATTACCGCGACCGCTTTAATCTGACCCCTCTGCTTGCAGCCGTACAATCGGGGAGCTTTAAGATCCTTGATTTTCTCACTTCCCGGAATGCGGATTCTTCCCTTACGGACAATACTGGGAAAAACGCATTGCAGATTGCATTATTCCAATCCTACATAAGGCCTGTTTACCTGCGTAAACTGGAAAGGATCTTACCCTACCTGCTTACCGATAATATCAGTATAATGGTTGAGGACCGGCTGGTAAAAATCGACAATCATAAGATCGAGTACTTTTTGCTGAATTTTTTCATTTCCCTTCAGAAAGTTATTGTCAGTAATTGTGCAACCTACTTCTGGTCCTCCCAGGGCGTACAGGCCGGCGATATCGAACGTGCAGTCAGTGCTTACCCTGAATCGTTCATGCAGGAATACCGGAAAAAGCGCACATATATTTCGGCCAATCTTTCTAAAAATGAGATCGATGGCAGAAATCCATATAACAAGAAATTATTCAAAAGGCTGTACAGAGGATATTATGCCCTGAATCCCGGTCTGGCTGTAAGGATCAATGATGATTGGATCAATATCTATGACCTGATGCACACCGACGAGGTGAAGGTTCCCACCCCGGAAGAAAAACATCAAATGAAAGAAGAATATTTCAAGGACCTGCACGAGCCAGGCAACATAGATGATGATTACGATGATTTTGATGATTATCCCTTCTAAACTAAACATACATTAACTCTTTTTATTTATGAGTGAAAATGATCCGTCCTGGCACAGAATATACTCTTTGGCCAAAGACATCTATAGCCTTGCTCCCTGGAATCATCTGTTTGAATCTGATATTTTCGGCGTCAGGATCCCGGATACCGGCAGGATTTATTTTATTAGTTTAATGGGATCGGGTGGTGAACTCAACGGTATTTCCGCGTATTGCGGTACACGGGCGCTCGGACAATTCTGGGAGCTCCATGAGCAGCAGAATTCATTGCGGCAGGGAGCATTTATGTTAATCCCTCAGATTATGCTTTTGTTCACCAACCGTACCAGACTGAATCCCGGTCAGCTTGCATCGATTAAGTCCGCCGGACTAAAATTCCGGGGAGAAGGCACCTGGCCTTCATTAAAAGAAATTGTACCCGGATTCATCCCCGACCTGCCTGATGGAAACTCGATTTCAGATGTGCCTGTTATCCTTGAGCAGACCCTGGAAGTTATGTTCCGTTCTGTGAAAGATCCCGATATTCTTTATTCGGAATCTGATGATGATGATGAGTACCTTGTCCGTGAACAGGATGTGGAACACCCGGAAAATCGCTGGGTCGACAGGTTTACAGTTTTTAATTTGGAAGAACAGGAAATAAGCTACAGCGTTAAATATAACAAGGCAATCGCCCGCAGGGTTTCTATGTTTCCGGAAAAAACAAATATTATTCAACTTGACCTGGTAATGCTTCCTACTCCGATCATTGCAAAGGGTCAAAAGGAATATTTCCCCTTCGCTCTGCTTTTTGCTGACAAGAAAACAGGCCTGGTCATTGGGAATAAGATGCTTACTCCGCTGCCTGATCTCAGTGCCTTATACGAATCTATCCCCGGAGAAGTACTGAATGAACTGAAGGATTTCAAATACCGTCCCCGTAGAATTGAGGTCAGCTCACCGATTATGCACGCCCTGTTGTCTTCAGCTTTGAAAAATGCCGGCGTCAGGCTTATGCTGGTAAGATTTCTTGAGAGCATGGACCGGATAATCGCTTCATTGATGTCAACCTTGGATCAGGACTAAACGGCAGCGCTTCTGTGAAGGTATATCCCCGAACATTAACAAGGAGTTTAGTTACTCAAAAAAAATGCTCCATAAAACCGAAGAGAGAGCTAAACCGGTATGGAAATGGATATTGAAAGAAGTTAATTTTTAATTCAGGTTTTTCATGAGATTGCCGATCAGTCCGAGTACGTTCTCCACTGCTTTTTCACTTTCAACCGGAAGTTTCAGATATGTTTTCCCGTCTTTTTCATCCCTGGCAACAATTGTTGAAACCAGTTTCCTGGTTGCTTCAGGATTGCCAAGGATTTTTGTCAAACCTGTAAAAAAGTTCAGTCCGTTTTTAATAAGTACCTGCGGATCTGTCATCACCTGTGTTTCTTCGGATGTTTCACCTGAAACTACCGGAACCCTGTCTTCTTCTTCCTCAAAAAGAGTTGATGGTTCCGTCAATTCCTGAGAACTCTCTTTCTCCAATATATTATCATCTTCAACAACAAGGTGTTTTTCTTCAAGGGTTTCATCTGCCGGCACAACCGTGGTATCTGGCATAATACCTTCAACAGTATTCATTAATTTGTTGAATTTGCTTTCTCCCATGAAGATCACATCTTCGCCTTTATCGAGAACACCCTCTGCCAGGGAGGACTTGAACTTAAGCACTTCGGTCATCCTGTGTTCAATGGTGCCTGCGGAAACCAGGTTAATAACGGATACTTTCTTTTTTTGTCCGATCCTGTGGATCCTTCCTATGCGTTGTTCCAGAACGGCAGGATTCCAGGGGATATCAAGGTTTACCATGTATGAAGCGGACTGAAGGTTAAGTCCCGTTCCTCCGGCGTCCGTAGAAAGAAAAACCTTTTTGTCCGGATCGTTATTAAAGTTATCTAAAAGGGCTTTCCGTTTAACGCCGGGTACTCCGCCATGCAGATATTCATATCCCACGCCAAGCTCATCAAGTTCCCCGGCTACGATACGGGTCATCCTCTCCCACTGGCTGAAAACAACAACTTTTTCATCCCCTTCGCTGAAAATCTCCTGCAGAATATTCATCAATTCATCGATTTTTGTGTCATGCCGGCTTTCCTGGTCAAGAATAAAAGTGCTGTCACATACCATCCGCATCATGTTCAGGTTGATCATCAGCCGCAGCCTGTCTTTTTCGGGCAGAAAACCAAGTTTTCTCCATTTGTGTACCAGCTTTGCCACTATCGATTTGAACTCTTCATGAAAATCAAGTTGTTTCTCTGTCATTGACACCAGCAACATTTTGTCCATCCTCTCGGGCAGCTGAATAAGTACTTCAGATTTTTTCCTTCGCAGCATCATTCCGGATAACTTTTCCCCGATGGCGTTCAGGTCCCTATACCCTGTTATTTTACCAGATTCGGATTTAACCTGATGACGTGCCAGAAACTCATGGTACGGACCCAGTATAAAAGGATCCAGAAACTGTGTCACTGAATACAGCTCTTCCAGTTTATTTTCCAGGGGAGTTCCGGTAAGGACAATCGCATATGTGGACGGGATCCGTTTTATGTTTCTTGCCGTCTTTGTCAGGAAATTCTTTATTCTCTGGGCTTCGTCAAGAATTATAAAATCCGGGAAACCGGAGGAAATTTCCATGACATCATTACTTGCCATATGATAGGATACTATTTTGTAAAATTCATCTCCCCTGTATTGCTCATATCTTTTATGGGGCAGTCCCTCTATCACCCTGACACTGCTCCCGGTGAATTTTTCAATCTCGCTTTTCCACTGATATTTCAGCGATGTGGGACAAATGATCAATACTTTCCCGATTCCGTATTCCTTTTTCAGCAGTTCCGCCACACCCAGTCCCTGAATAGTTTTACCGAGTCCCATGTCATCGGCCAGCAGGCACCGGCCGGCTGATCCTGCAAATCTTATTCCCTCTTGCTGAAATGGATAAAGCTTTGCCCGGAGAAGACTATTCAAAGACGTGTTATCATTGCTCCCGTATTTATTCCCTATGCGCTCTTCCCGGTCCTGCCGGTCACGATAATCCAGAATAAAATCAAGAGCATCAGGATAACACCTGAAACCGGAAGATATTTCCATTGCCTCATTCCTGATAATGTTAAATTCGGAAAAATTTTCCGGCAAAAGCACATTCTCCCCGTTCCCGCTAAAGTATTTATTGCGAAAATTTGTAAATGCCTCACTCTTTTCCGTTCCAATGCGCAAACGTATTTTCCTTTCACCCCGGTAATCGAGAAAAACGGATGAATATTCCGGCTCATATTTTTGCCCGAGCAAGGCGGCCGTACGCGGTTTCGACCGGAGTTGGTTCAGAACAGCCTCAATGTGCTTGCAGGTTCCAAGCCTGTTTGTTTTAAAATCAAAACAGTCACAGAAATTCCGGGTATTATCGCTGCTTCTTACAGCTACCGTATACGCGCTTTTCCTGTCAGGATTCCTGACAATATATTCGGAAAAAACTCCCCCCGTGCCTATTTTTTCTATTCCAAACGGATTTTTTTCAGCGTACTTCTTTCTGAGTGCAAATTGCCACTCTTCAAGGCTTAGTTCCTTGTGTTGTTTATAATACGATACATCCTTGTAAAATGTGTTGATTTTTTCCAGGTCCATTTTTTGTCTTTTAATTGTTAAATATTTAACCGTAATAATAAAAACTGCATTCGGATGGTAGTTCGTGCAATTTAATTAATTATCCTTAGTACATGACAAAAATATATTAACTAATTGAAAATCAGCGATATAATGTTAATAACTTGATGATAACTAATACATAGAAATGTAGCTTAAAGCCCTGATATTCAGTATCTTATGAGTATAATACCTAATTATGGCTCAACGA
>DRHS01000178.1 GCA_011053095.1 Bacteroides sp. | reverse complement strand
ATAATGCCAGAACTATTTCGGTCTTTTGATTTTTGCTTATCCTGCGAATTTTGCGTCTCTCTTCCATTTTTACACATGTTTCTTCCTGCATAATAAAAAAATATTTAAGAATTACATATGCTTACATTTAATTGGGGCTAATATAAAAACCTTCCTTCCAATATTTATTTTTTGAGGATCCACACCAGTTTATTACATGTGGAACGATGTGTGCAAATTTAGGAAGCTGCCTAAGAAGTAAATTAACAACCTGTTTCGAACGGCATATTCCCCGGTCGGGCGCTTTCTTTTTACTATATTGCAGAAATCGGATTATTGTAAGCACATTCTTTTTGGTCCGTAAAACGAATTAAACATTAATCCTGGCACATGAAGAAACTATACATTCTTTCATTTGTTCTTTTAATTCCCATCATAATGCAATCGCAGGTCTGTGTGACACTTTATGAGGGTGATGATTTCGGATTTGAAGACCGGGAGAACAGGGTTGAGGTTCTTGGAATGGATCAGAACGGTGATATGTGGTATGGCATAACAGGCCCCTTATTTCGTGTTGTAGGTAAATTCAACGGATCACAGTGGTCAAATCTAGATGTATCCCAATTACCTGATCCACGCCCGGTTGATTTCGCTTTTGATTTGGCTGATTCAATCTGGATCGCCACCAACAAGGGAATAGGTATTGCACATATTGACAACATGGAAGTACGCACCATGACACCTGCAAACTCCGGACTTCCGGAGGCAGGTGTAACAGCAATTGCAGTGGATTCAAACAATGTAAAATGGATAGGGTTTTCTTCCGGTAAGGTTGCATCCTTTGATGGTGAAACGTTTACTGTTCACAAGGAATGGACAAATTCACCGGTCAATACGATAGAGATTGCATATGACAGCTCGGTCTGGGTGGGACTGGGTGATAGTCCCGGGATCGTAGTATACAAAAATGGGACATGGACTCAGAATTCCACGGTAAAGAGCGTACCTGCAATCGAGTCCGATAAATGGGAACGGGTTATGGTTGCCAGTGGCGACAGTATGATCATATATAATGGTGGAATAACGACGGTGGTCCATGCCGCCTCCGGTAATACAATAAGAGATATTGCAGTCAGGGCAAATGCTGGGATCTGGGCCTCCTCGGGACAGGGATTGCTGGTTCGTTCAGGGTCACGCTTTGTTCCATTTTCAGATAAAAATAGTGCTGTTCCATCCCAGTTGTCCGATCCGATTGCTTTTGACACGGAGGATCATTTATGGTTCGGATATTCATATCTGGTTGGCGTAAAAGGGTACAGCGGTGTTGGTTACCTCTACAGGGAACTTGTTCAGGAAAATGCAGTTATCACGGCCGACAAGCCCAGCCTGATTTTTTGTTACGGGGATAGCCTGACCCTTGAAGCGGAGTCTGATAAATTAAAATATGTTTGGCCGGATGGATCCAATACAGCCACTTACACCTTATACGATGCGGATACTGTTGAGGTGGCGGTTGAGGGGGATAACAAATGCTATTCTTACGATACACTCCGTATAAATGCACAGAAGGTATATGAAAAGGAAAAGGTATGTGCCGTAAGTGTGGATACCAGTGGAAGGAATATTATTATATGGGAAAGAACATCCAGTGTGGGGACTGAATCATTCAATGTATACAGGGAATGGACTACGGATTCATTTGAGTTTTTAACGAATATAAGCTTTGGAAAACTGAGTGTTTTCGAGGATAAGGATGTAAATCCCACTGTTCAGAGCGTCAAATACAAGATCTCAGCTGTCGATACTTGCGGAAATGAGTCTGGACAGAGTTTTTATCACCGGACCCTGCATCTGCAACTGAGCAAAGGATTGGAAAACGGTGAAATTAATCTTGACTGGAGTGCTTATGAGGGAGTCGATTTTCCGCATTATATTATTAACAGGGGATTCTCTCGAGATTCAGTGAAAGAATGGAGGACTGTTCCCAAGGATGTGTTTAAATACACCGATCAGGGTGTTTTTGATACAGTATTCTACCGGATAACCATACCGCTTCCAAATGAGTGTGCGCCTTCAGGAGATATTAAAGCAGGTACGGGTCCCTATCTGCATTCTCTCTCCAATATGGATGACAATAAAAAACTGTTTACCAATGATAATGAGCTTAAGGTGCTGGAATTGAGGGCGTATCCAAATCCATTCAGTGATAAATCACGAATAGAGTTTCCGAATCCCAATATGTCCGAACACAGGCTGAGGGTATTTAATCTCAGTGGTAAACTGGTTCGCGAAATCGGTGGTATAACGGGGGTAGAAGTTTTCCTTGAAAGGGAGAACCTGGATCCGGGTTATTATGTTTTTGAACTCAGGGGAGAGAACGTCTACAGGGGTAAGTTCGTGATCAGATGATCTTTTTGGCTTTCTGAACTTTTTGCTTTAAAAGGGACAGATCAATGACATCCATGATGTTGTTCACATAACTGAATTCCAGTCCACGGACATAGATATCCTTAATTTCACCGATATCCTTTTCATTGTCTTTTGAAAGGATAATCTCCTTTACACCAGCACGTTTTGCAGCCAGGATTTTTTCCTTTATACCTCCTACAGGCAGAACTTTGCCTCTGAGTGTGATTTCTCCGGTCATGGCTATGTATTTGCGTACCTTCCGCTGGGTGAATGCTGATGCAATTGAGGTAACCATTGTAATACCTGCAGATGGACCGTCCTTTGGGATTGCTCCTTCGGGAACATGAACGTGGATATTCCACTTTCGAAAGAGTTCCGGTTCCAGTCCAAGCAGGTCGCTGTTTGATTTAAGGTACTCAAGAGCGATTATTGCAGATTCCTTCATTACTTCACCCAGGTTACCTGTCAGGGTAAGTTTCCCATCCCCCTTGCTCAGGCTTGTTTCCACATAAAGTATCTCTCCACCAACTGCTGTCCAGGCCAGGCCGGTAACCACACCTGCATACTCATTGCTGACGGTTTTATCTTTCAGGAATTTCGGAACGCCGACAAGGTTTTTAAGCTCATCTACTGTAAGTATCCGGTCAGTGTCTTCCTCAAACGCAATTTTCTTTGCGGTACTACGGATCACCTTGGCAACAAGTTTGTCCAGCTGCCTTACGCCTGATTCCCTGGTATAATATTCTACCATATATTCAATCACCTTTTTGGAGAAGCTCAGCTGAGCTTTGGTAAGTCCATGGTTATCAAGTTGTTTTGGTATAAGATGACGTCTGGCAATCTCAACTTTCTCCTCGATAATATATCCGCTTACATCGATAGCTTCCATTCGATCGAGTAGTGCCGGGTGAATTGTTGCAGTAGTATTTGCAGTAGCAATAAACATTACCCTTGAAAGGTCGTATTCAAGTTCCAGGAAATTATCATAAAAGGTGCTGTTCTGTTCCGGGTCCAGCACCTCCAGCAGTGCAGAGGCTGGGTCACCGTGAAAATCTCTTCCAACCTTATCGATTTCATCGAGCACGAAAACAGGATTTGAAGATTTGGCTTTCTTTAGATTCTGTATAATCCTTCCGGGCATAGCCCCAATATAGGTTTTTCTGTGTCCCCTTATCTCCGCCTCATCATGCAGTCCACCAAGTGACATCCTGAGAAAATTCCTTTTCAGTGCACCTGCAACAGATTTCCCAAGAGAAGTTTTACCGACACCCGGAGGACCCACAAGGCAAATGATGGGTGACTTCATATCTCCCTTGAGCTTCAGTACAGCAAGGTGCTCAAGGATCCGGTCTTTTACTTTATCAAGCCCGTAATGATCATTGTCAAGGATCCTTACCGCCCGCTTTAAATTAAAATCGTCCTTTGTATATTCGTTCCAGGGAAGTTCAATCAGCGTCTGTAAATAATTAGACTGAACGGAGAATTCAGCGGTAGCGGGATTTATTCTCTGTAACTTTTCAAGTTCCTTTTCAAAAGTTTCTCCGATTTCCTTACCCCATTTCTTTTTGGCGGCTTTCTTGCGGAATTCCTCGATATCCTTATCCATCGGACTTCCCCCGAGTTCGTCCTGTATGGTTCTCATCTGCTGGTGGAGCATGAATTCTCGCTGTTGCTGGTCAAGATCCGTTTTTACCTTTGACTGGATATCATTCTTTAATTCGAGCATCTGTATCTCCTTGGAGAGATGCTCAAGAAGACTGATTCCGCGTTGCTTCAGATTGTTTTCTTCAAGCAGTTTCTGTTTGTCCTTCAGGTTCACATCACTGTTGGAACATATGAAGTTTATCAGAAAACTGGAACTTTCAATGTTTCTTACCGCGAAAGAGGCTTCAGGGGGAATGTTAGAAGAAAGTTTTATTATCCTGAGAGAGAGATCTTTAAGAGATCCTACGATTGCTTCAAATTCCTGGTCGCGGGTTGTTGGTTTTTCGTCTGATATTGCTGTAGTCTTGGCGACGAAGTATGGTTCCTTCGAAACAATTGAGTCAATATTGAACCGCTTTTTACCCTGGATTATTATTGAAGTTGTATCATCCGGCATCTCCAGGATACGAATTATCTGTGCAACTGTGCCAACTCCGTAAAGATCTTTTATTTCAGGATCGTTCGTATCTGCATCAATCTGTGCTACAGTCCCAAGAATCTTATTCTTTTTATATACCTCTTTGATGAGTTTGATGGACTTTTCCCTTCCCACGGTGATGGGGATTACAACTCCCGGGAACAATACTGTGTTTCGTAGTGGTAATATTGGCAATAACTCGGGTACATCACTGCTCTCAAGTACAGCCTCATCCTCATCGGATATCAGAGGTATAAAGTCACTGTCCTCATCTATATTGCTTAGTACTATCTGTTGTCCGAATTCTTTATCTGATTTCTTTCCCATAATTCTATATCTCATTCACAATTCAGTCAATCTGTCAGTGTTAATGTCCAGGAAAACTTGAATGTCTATCTGTCAATTGCTGTGCCAAAAAGAAAAAAGACCTCAGGTACGGTATTTCTCAGTCATTCTGAAAATTTCACTCAGAATATTTCTGTCGGTGGTGAGCAGCTTCAAATCTCGTCGGCTCATGACTTTTTCAGCTACCTCAAATGCCTTGTTCAGCTGGTAGGTGGTAAATCCGAGTGGCCCACCCCAGGAAAATGAAGGAATGAAATTTCCGGGAAAGCCGGAGCCATAAATATTTGCATTTACCCCCACTACCGTACCGGTATTGAACATTGTATTGATTCCGCACTTTGAATGGTCTCCCATAATCAGTCCACAAAAAGTCAGTCCACAGGGGATGAATTTTTCCTTGCCATAATTCCAGACCCTGACTTCAGCATAATTATTTTTAAGATTGGAGTTGTTTGAATCCGCTCCGATGTTGCACCATTCCCCTATTACGGAGTTACCCAGGAATCCGTCATGAGCCTTATTGGAATATCCAAAGAATACTGAGTTGTTGACTTCTCCTCCCACCTTGCAATGGGGACCGATGGTTGTGGGACCATAAATCTTTGCTCCAATTTTAAGGGCTGATTTTTCACACAATGCAAAGGGACCCCGTACATGTGACCCCTCCATTATTTCAGCATCCTTTCCAATATATATGGACCCGCCATTGGTGTTTAATGAGGCGCATTCAACATTAGATCCTTTTTCCAGGAAGATATCACCGGTTCCAAGAACCTGGTTGGTTGGAGATAGTTTAGCTGATTTTCTGCCTGCAGTTATAAGTTTGAAGTCAGCTTCGATGGCCTGACCGTTCTGTTTGAAAATATCCCATGGAAATTCAATGCACCGGACTTCTTTGCCGGATTGAACCTTTTCATAAGTTCCATCAGGATCAAAATTGCCTGATGACTTTCCACTAAGCTTTGCAGCCACAAGAGTTTCGCCTGAATACAATGCCCGTCCATCTGATAAGTCCTGTATCTCCCTGATAAGCTCCCCATCCGGAAGAATGCTGCCATTGATATAAATATTTTCATTACCGGTTTTTGCCGGATATTTATCTGAGAGGTAGGATTTCGTAATCCAGCTTGTCTTGCAATTCATCAACTTCTCCCATTTCTCACGTATGTTGAGGATACCGATACGAATTTCACATACAGGTCGGGTAAAAGTTAGTGGTAACAGGTTTTCCCGGGTTCCGGGCGGATCGAAAAGAATGTAATTCATAGGTATAAAAATAAAAAAAAACTCCGGTATTCGTGAGAATGCCGGAGTTTGCTTAATGCGTTCGGAACAGATTTATTCTTCTGTTGCTTTTTTCTTGTCCATATGCTTTTTATAACGTGTGTTAAATTTGTCCACACGTCCGGCAGTATCAACGAGCTTCATCTTTCCGGTGTAAAAGGGATGAGAAGTATTTGAAATTTCAATCTTGATCAGCGGATATTCCTTACCGTCATCCATTTTAATTTTTTCTTTGGAAGCCGTGGTTGATTTGGTCATGAAAATAGCTCCATTTGACATGTCCTTAAAAACCACCATTCTATAAGTATTCGGATGTATCTCCTTTTTCATTTCTTCTTAGTTTATACGTTCAATTCGGGCATGCAAAAGTACATAATGTTTTTAAAAATCAAAAAAATAAATAAGCTTTTGCAAACATCCTATATTTCCTTGTATTTGAGATAATTGTACTTAGGCCGCTCCTTGCTGGATTCAAAGCAAATTTCTTCCTGGAATTCACCGGTATGATGCTCCTTGAATTTTTCCATATAATCGGGCATATTCAAACATCTGGAGAGCTCATTCAGGAAGAAACCATGGATTACGGAAATTGAACTTTCATGGGTAGGTGATTTCAATCCAAAAATGCGATCCCTCTACGAAGCTGTCGGAGGAAAACTTGCCAAAAAACATCT
>DRHS01000177.1 GCA_011053095.1 Bacteroides sp. | reverse complement strand
TTATTGCGTATTACTACTCCTGCATTGAGGTATTTATGGATCAACGAGATAACCCGCCCATCTTTTACCGTCCTTGATAACACTTCTATCAGTTTACTCTGATTGACCGTATCAAAGAACTTCTCCAAGTCCATATCCACAGCATATATATAACCATCTGTGATATAGCTCTTGCATTTGTTCAATGCCTGATGCGCACTACGCTTGGGTCTGAACCCGTAACTGCTCGGTGAAAACTGCTTCTCGTAAATAGGCGACAAGACTTGCATTATTGCCTGTTGGACAACGCGGTCAACCACCGTGGGAATACCGAGTTTTCTCTTCCCTTTTTCTTTGGGTATTTCTACCCTCCGAACTGGATTAGGACGGTAACTACCGTCCAATATCGATTGTATGAGCTTCTCCTTGTTGTTGACAAGATAATCCTGAAGGGATTCGACTTCCATCTTGTCTATACCCCCGCTTCCACTATTGCTCCTTACCCGTTTGAAGGCTCGGTTCAGGTTCGTCGGGGACAGAATTTGCTCAAGCAATCCATATTTCGGTTTGTCGGCATTGGTGAGGTTGTTTTCAGTCATCCAGATAAAGGTCTGCCCTCCTGCATAGCTCTCGGGTTCCGCCCTACTATTTTGCAGGCAGGTATCTTTCGATATTTTCTGCTTTCCTCCCTTCATTCGGTAACTTTCATTTACTCTCACTCATTAAGGTTTGGTCCTTTCCAAACATTGTCGATATGCTTGATACTATGACCTCGGCTGACTCCTGACCGTTCAACCATACATCACTGCATGGGTTGTCGGTTCTGATAAAACATCCCCGACTTATCGGTCAGACCTCCCCGGGTAAGAACGATAACTCTCATCCCATATACCCGCTGCATTTACTCCAAGGGTTCCAGACAGTATCGGACTTCGTTTTGTTTTGCAAACTCATCCAACCCTCATAAGCCTTATATGCAGTTTCTGTTCGTCAGGCCAGGATTTTGCCGCCGGCTTCCTTCAGATTCCACCTCACGATGGACACCCTTGCCTTTAGCTGACGCTTCCCACTGTCAGGGCGCGTTCGGGACTTTCACCCTATAGTTATCGCCCATGCCGGGCGCACAAAAAGAGGACGAAAACATGAAAAATTGCTCTCGTCCTCTAGAGTGATCCCGGCGGGATTCGAACCCACAACCACCAGAACCGGAATCTGGCATTCTATCCATTGAACTACGGGACCATAGATGCATGAGTGTGACTGAATGTGTGTGAGTGTGATTTCTCATCTGAGAGCGTGTGCAAATTTAGAAAAAATATGCATTTCGGGCGGTATGTTACATTGGATAAGTTTTTTACTTTTGTAAATCTTTTGCCGGACGATCGGCAGGATATTTAAATTACAGAATCATAGCTGGTTATGGATTATAATTTCACGGAAATAGAAAAGAAGTGGCAGAAATTCTGGGAAGAGGATAAAACCTTTAAGGCTGAGATGGACGCTTCCCGTCAAAAGTTCTATATACTGGATATGTTTCCCTACCCCTCGGGCAGTGGACTGCATGTGGGCCACCCGGAAGGATATACCGCCACCGATATTGTAGCCCGTTACAAGAAGATGAAGGGCTTCAATGTTCTGCACCCCATGGGATGGGATGCATTCGGATTGCCGGCTGAACAGTATGCCATTGAAACCGGCACTCACCCGGCTGAAACCACAAACAGGAACTGTGATACTTTCAGAAGACAGATTAAATCGCTGGGACTCGGTTACGACTGGGACAGGGAAGTAAACACCACGGATCCTGAATATTTTAAATGGACACAGTGGATATTTATACGCCTCTACAATACCTGGTTCGATGAAAAGCAGCAAAAAGGAAGGCCCATTGAGGAACTCACCATACCCGATGAGATTAAAACACAGGGAGAGCTTGCCATAAGGAAATTCATCACAGACAAAAGACTTGCCTATTATGACGATGCCCAGGTCTGGTATTGTGAACACGAGAAAATTGTGTGTGCCAATGAAGAGGTACTGACAGACGGCACTCATGAAAAGTGCGGAAATCCTGTAATCAAGAGAAATCTGAAACAATGGATGCTTAGGATCCCTCTGTATGCCGAACGGTTGCTTGGGGGACTTGACTCACTTGACTGGCCGGTGGGTATCAAGGATATGCAGAAGAACTGGATTGGCAAATCAACCGGGGCCGAAGTCGATTTCCAGATAGATGGAATCGATCAGATGTTAAAGGTCTTCACTACCCGGCCGGATACTCTTTTTGGAGCAACATATATGGTACTTGCCCCAGAACACGAATTGGTCGATGATCTGACCACTTCAGATAAAATAAATGATGTAAGAAGCTACAGAAAAAAAGCAGCTCTGAAATCCGACCTTGACCGTACAGACCTTGCAAAGGAAAAGACCGGAGTTTTTACCGGGAGCTATGCCGTCAATCCGGTCAACAATGAAAAGATACCCATCTGGATCGCGGACTATGTGCTGATGGGATATGGGACTGGAGCCATTATGGCTGTTCCTTCAAATGATATGAGGGACTTTGAATTTGCCAATACTTTCAACCTTCCCATTATTCCGATTCTCGACCCTGACAATGCCGACGAGGAAACCCGGGAAGGAGTTCTTAATGCTGAGATATGCTGGGAAGAGGATGGGGTGTTCATTAACTCATCAAGTGATGTCAGTGGACTGGATATCAATGGGATGCGTAAAGAAAAGGGCATTGCAAGAACCATAGCTTGGCTTGAAGAAAAAGGACTGGGTACAAGCAAGGTGAATTATAAGATGCGTGACTGGCTCTTCAGCCGTCAGCGATACTGGGGGGAACCTTTCCCGGTAATCCACTGGGAAGATGGTGAGATTGAGATCATGCAGGATGAGGAACTGCCCCTCTTGCTGCCGGAAACGGAAGATTATAAACCCGGAGCCGATGGTGAGTCCGCTCTTGCCAATGCAACAGAATGGCTGAATGTAACTGACGACAATGGAAGGAAAGGCCGAAGGGAAACCAATACAATGCCACAGTGGGCAGGTTCCTGCTGGTATTACCTGCGGTATATTGACGCTGATAATCCCGACGAACCCTTCTCAAAAGAAAAAGAAGCCTATTGGATGCCGGTTGACCTTTACGTAGGAGGTGCCGAGCATGCTGTTCTTCATCTTCTTTACAGCCGGTTCTGGCATAAGGTTCTTTTTGACCTGGGAATTGTATCAACCGATGAACCCTACTCAAAGCTTTTCAACCAGGGAATGATCCTGGCCTTTGCATACGAGACTGCTACCGGTGCCAAAGTAGCCAGTGACCTGGTTGAGGAAAAAGGAGAAAAATATTATCACACCCAAACCGGTGAAGAACTTAAGCAAATAGTCGCAAAGATGTCTAAGTCCCTCAAAAACGTCATCAACCCGGATGATGTAGTTGCAAAATACGGGGCCGACTCCCTGCGCCTGTATGAAATGTTTATGGGTCCCCTGGAAGCTACCAAACCCTGGGCAGAACAGGGAGTAAAGGGCGTTTACGGCTTCCTTGGCAGAGCTTTCCGTTTCTTTGCAGATCAAAGCAACATATATTCCGGAGAGGAAGATCCGGATGTAATGAAGTCCCTTCACCATACCATTAAGAAAGTTGGACAGGATATTGATGGACTCCGGTTCAATACCGCCATTTCCCAGATGATGATCTTTACCAACCTCTGCATCAAAAAAGGCAAGGTAAACAAGGAAACAGCCGGGCAGTTTTCCAGGGTACTTGCTCCATTTGCACCCCATCTTGCCGAAGAAATCTGGGAGGGACTCGGACATTACCCCTCAATTGCCATCCAGGTCTTCCCCGAATATAAAGAAGAGCTGCTGAAGGAAGATATGTATGAATACCCGGTCTCATTTAACGGCAAACTCAGGTTTAAACTCGAATTACCCGCTGACATGCCTGTAGAAGAAATTGAGAAGCTGGTAGTAGAACATGAATCAGCCCGGAAATGGCTGAATGGAGGACCACCAAAAAAGATCATTGTGGTGAAGGGAAAGATCATTAATGTAGTTGTCTGATTAAAAAGGGAAACGTGAGAGGGATTTCAAGGCTGATATCGTTGTTTATTATAGGTGGGATCATTGTTGCCACAGTCATATTTTTCACAAAAAGACCTAAAAACCCTGAATTCATTGTTATAGAGTATGCAGATAGCCTTAACAGCCAGAAACTGGTTATTAAGGAATATGGGCTGGCGATAGACTCATTTCATATCATCAGAGGGAAAATCGGCAGGAACCAGACCCTGGGAAGCATATTGAACAGGTACGGTGTATCTCAGGATACCATCCACAAACTTGCCATGGAATCAACAGGCATTTTTGACCTGAGAAAGATCCGCATGGGAAATCCATACAAGGTTTTTTGCACACAGGATACCAATCACAGGGTCATGCATTTTGTATATGAACATACCCCGGTTGATTATATAATGTTCAGCATTAAGGACAGCATCCGGGTGAGCAGGCAGGAAAAAGAAGTCAACCTTGAAACACGGGAAGTTTCGGGTATCATAAACTCATCCCTGTGGAATGCCATGATTGAAAATAAAATAGACCCAATGCTTGCTTTCGAGCTGTCAGAGATCTATGCCTGGAGCATCGATTTCTTTGGCCTTCAGGAAGGAGATGGATTTAAAGTTAACTATGAGGAACAATATGTTGACACCAATTACATCGGACTGGGAAAGATCAACGGAGCTGTATTTTACCATGCAGGAGAAAAATTTTACGCAGTGCCTTTCGTCCAGGACAGTATTGAATCTTTCTACGACCAGGAAGGAAACAGCCTCAGAAAAGCATTTCTCAAAGCTCCACTACGTTTTTCCAGGATAAGTTCACGGTACTCACACAGCCGTCTCCACCCTATATTGAAGATCCGCCGGCCTCACCTGGGGATTGATTACGCCGCTCCTATCGGTACCCCGGTAGTGGCAATCGGTGACGGAAAGGTTATTAAGAAAGGGCATACCAAGGGAAACGGCAACTGGATCAAGATTCAGCATAATTCGGTTTATGCCACAGCCTACCTCCATCTGAGCCACTATGGGAAAGGGATACAAACAGGAGGGTACGTCAAGCAGGGTGATGTGATTGGTTATGTAGGCAGTACCGGGCTGTCCACAGGTCCCCATCTGGATTTCCGTTTCTACAAAAACGGATACCCGGTTGATCCGTTAAAAGTAGAGGCTCCTCCTGTGAAGCCGGTAAATGAAGAAAACAGAGCTTCCTACGATTCGATATTATTGATAACCATCAAGCAGATGGACGGAATCTCTATGCCTGTTTCATCTCTTGCAGAAGCTTCTCAATAACCTGCGGATAATAATGGTGCTCAAGTGTATGTATGCGCTGAGCAAGTGAATCAGGTGAATCACCCGGCTTTACCTTACATCTTTCCTGTTGAATTATCCTTCCATCATCGTAAACCTCATTTACGTAATGAATGCTGATCCCAGATTCCACATCGCCACTATCAATCACGGCCTTATGAACATGATTTCCATACATTCCCTTACCACCATATTTAGGCAGGAGGGCGGGATGAATATTGATGATACGTTCCGGGTAAGCACGAATTAGACCTGAAGGTATAAGCCAAAGGAATCCTGCCAGAACAATTAGATCAATTTCGAGTGAAAGCAGAAGATCAGGGATTTGGGAAGTATTATTAAATGCATCCCGGTCAAATACATGGATGTTTACCTCGAAACCCGCAGCCCTGACCAGTACCCGGGCATCGGGTTTGTTACTGAGAACAAGAGTTACCTCACCTGCTTCATGGTCTTTGAAATGGGACATTATCCGCTCTGCATTAGTGCCGGAACCAGAGGCAAAAATAGCTATTCTTTTCTTTCTCATTGATCTAAAAGGAATTTTATTAATTCAGGATAATTCTAAAATATGCTTTTTTCACAAATATTTATGACAATTAATGGCGAATTTATTATATTTTCACTTCGTTAATAGGCTATATTAGTTTGTTATTTAGGTAGAAATACATTTCTTTGCACCGTTATTTTAAAAACTAAACTTAAGTATTAATTAAAATTTAGAACTATGTCTGACATTGCATCCAGAGTTAAAGCAATCATCGTTGATAAGTTAGGCGTTGATGAAAATGAAGTTACTCCAGAAGCTAGCTTCACAAATGATCTGGGAGCTGATTCCCTTGACACTGTTGAGCTCATCATGGAATTTGAAAAAGAATTCAATATTGGTATCCCAGACGACCAGGCTGAAACCATTTCCACCGTTGGTGAAGCCACCAAACACATCGAAGAGAACGCAAAGTAATCACTTTCATTATTTTTCACGGGCATGGAACTCAGAAGGGTTGTAGTTACCGGACTTGGTGCCATTACTCCTATTGGCAACAATGTAAAGGAGTTTTGGGATGGACTGAGCAATGGGGTCAGTGGATCTGACTGGGTCACACATTTTGATACCGAAAAGTTCAAAACCAGATTTGCCTGTGAAGTAAAAAACTTTGACCCATCAGAGCATTTTGACAGGAAAGAGATTCGCAAAATCGACCTCTTTACTCAATATGCTCTTGTCAGTGTTGAAGAAGCAATCAAGGATTCTTCGGTTAACCTTGAAACCATTGACCAGAACAGGGTTGGGGCCATCTACACCTCTGGTATTGGGGGAATGTACACCTATCAGAACCAGTTAAAAGACCATTTTGAAGGAGACGGAACTCCTAGGTTCAGTCCTTTTTTCATTCCAAAGATGATCGCAGATATAACGGCTGGACATATCGCCATGAGGTATGGTTTCAGGGGACCAAATTTTGCCACCGTGTCTGCATGTGCTTCATCCACAAATGCAATTATTGATGCCTATACCTATATTCGCATAGGTTATGCAGATATGTTCGTCGCCGGGGGATCTGAGGCTACCATTATTGAGAGCGGGTTTGCAGGATTTAATGCCATGCAGGCCCTGTCTACCAATAATGATGAGTATAAGACCGCTTCACGTCCCTTTGATGCAACAAGGGACGGATTTGTCATGGGGGAAGGTGCCCGGTCATGGATTTTGTGGAACTGATATTAAGATTGTATGCGTGATCCCCGAAAACATTTTTTATTGCTTTGATCTCAGAGATATCACCGAGAGGGGTAGCCGTCCCGTGGACATTTATGTAATCCATTTCTTCCGG